>DAIDJI010000367.1 GCA_027451455.1 Planctomycetales bacterium
GTTGCTGACACCTTTGGGCTTGGTGGTCCTGGCGATCACGGCCGGGTTCGTGATGGCCCGGCTCCGGGCGTCGCGGCAGGAGGCGCTGCTGTCGTTGCTGGCGATCGCCGCGGAGCGGGGGATGCCGCTCGACGCCGCGATCTCGGCGTTCGCTGACCAGTTCGGCGGCCGGAGCCGGCGGCGGTTTCTTGGCGTCGCGGCCCAGCTTCGGGCCGGACGATCGCTGGGCTTCGCACTCTCGCAGCCGAAGCGTGTGGTTTCCAGCGACGCGATCCTGATGGTCCGCGTCGGCGAGGCGGTGGACGCCCTGCCGGCGGCCATTCGAATGACCGCCAGCAACCGCGCGGCGCGCGTCGGCAACTGGACCAGCTTCGCCTCGCAGCTCGCTTACTTGCTCGCGCTTCTGAGCGTTGCCGAGGCGA
Organism: Planctomycetales bacterium; assembly: GCA_027451455.1. Lineage (GTDB taxonomy): Bacteria > Planctomycetota > Planctomycetia > Isosphaerales > Isosphaeraceae > JAKAUH01. The sequence goes on from DAIDJI010000367.1 coordinate 423, forward strand.
TCTCCAGCTTCCTGCTCTACTTCATCGTGCCGAAGTTCGAGGCCATCTTCAAGGACTTCGGGGTCCCGCTGCCCGGGATCACGAGCTTCATGATTCGTGTCTCGCATCTGCTGGTCCGGTACGGCGGGCTCGCGGGTCTGATTGTCATCGGACAGGTGATCCTGCTCCTTTACCTGCCGTTCTCGTACGGCGGCTGGATGAACTACCGGGTCCCGATCTTCGATCGGCTGATGGGGCGCCGGCACGCTGCGCTGGTGCTCCGGGCGATTTCGCTGGCGATCGAGGCGAACCGGCCGATCGGGAAGGCGATGGAGATTCTGGCCGCCGACTACCCTGCGCGTTGGTATCGACGGCGCCTGGCGAGGGTCTCGGACGACATCGACTCGGGCGGCGACTGGATCCAGGCGCTCTGGCGACGAGGTGCGATCCGGCGCGCAGATGCCGAGGTGCTGGGCTCGGCCGCCTCGGTCGGCAACCTCTCCTGGGCCTGCCGCGAGCTCGCCGCGACCACCGAGCGGCGGCAGCACCTCCGGATGCAGATGATCTTGCAGGCGATCTTCCCGCTGGCGGTCCTGGCGGTCGGACTGGCGGTGTCTGTCCTCTGCCTGGGCTACTTCGTCCCGCTGGTGAACCTGATTCAGAGGCTCTCGGACCTTCCATGATGCGATCCCAAGCTCCCAGAACTGGCTCGACCAACGCCCGGGTGCGCCGGGGCTCGCTGCTCCCCGAGATGGCGATCGCGACGATCCTGCTCGGCGCCGCGATGACCATGACCGTGCAGGTGCTCGGCCACGCCGGGCGGGTCCGCCGCGACGCCGATCACCGACAGCGCGCCACGCTGGAGGTGGGCAATCTAATGGAACGCCTTGCCGCGATCCCGTTCGACGAGCTGACCGACGCTCGGGCTCGCGGACTCAAGCTTTCCGAGTCGACGGCCCGCCTGCTTCCGGATTCGGAGCTCTCGGTTTCGGTGACGGAGGAGAAGCCGGCGGCGGATCGGAGATCCAAGCGGCTGGCGGTCAAGCTCCGGTGGCGAGGCCGATCGGGCGAGTGGGAGGCCCCGGTTCACCTGGTTACCTGGCTCGAGCGCGGGAGGACGTCGCGATGATCATCGAGAGAGACCAAAGAGACCGAGGACGACCCCGGGGCGTCACGCTGATCGAGATGATGGTCGTGGTCTCGGTGCTCTCGGTCCTGATTGGTCTTTGCGCCGTGACGATCCAGTTACTGATGAAGGTCGGAGCCGATGCGCACTCGCGTCGCGAAGCGGCCTCGGCGCTCGGGCGGCTGGCGGAGCAGTTCCGGGCCGACGCCCACGCTGCCGAATCGGCCGAGATCCGGCCGCCGTCGGGCCTCCGGCTGATGGCCAACCGCGGAACGGTGATCGAGTACGCGGCTCGCGACGGCCGGGTCACCCGGACCCAGACCGGCGCTGGTCCGACGCCCCGGCACGAGACGTTTGACCTTGGTCCCGACGGCACCCTCGCCTTCGACCGCCGAGACGAGGAGGGGAGGCCGTTCCTGGCCCTGATCGTCGGGAAGAAGTCGAGGGCCGGTCGTCCCGATCCGCCCCGACCCGAGGAGGTCGTGGCGCTGATCGGCAAGGACCGCTCGCGAGGAGGGCCGGCTCGATGATTCCGATCCGAAAGAATCGTCCCCGCCGGGGAATGCTGGCGATCGCCGTGCTGGTTTGCCTGCTGATCGTGATCGCGATCGCCGGTACGCTGATCCGGGCCGCCACAGCCCAGCGCGACGAGGCGCGTGCCGTCGAGCGCCGGCTCCAGGCGGAATGGCTCGCCGAGGCCGGCTTGCAGCGAGCGATCGCACGGCTCGCCACCGACCCCAAATATCAGGGCGAGACCTGGAATCTCGAACCCCGCGACCTCGACGCGCCCGACGGAGCCTCGGTGACGATCACCGTGGAATCCGACCCGACGAATCGGACGATCCGCGCTCGCGCCGATTACCCCCGCGATCCACCCCGCCGCGCCCGATGCACCCGAGAGATGCGTCTCAACGGTTCTCCGGGATGAGCGGCCGCTCTGAAAGCTTTCATCCTTACAGGCTTCAACCATGGCGATTCCGTCCCCGCCATCCCCTGACCTCGGAGGTATTGAGATGAACCGCGGAAGACAAGGTCCCGCGCCAGGGCGGCCCGGGGGCTTCACGCTCATCGAGCTTTTGGTCGTGATCGCGATTATCGCCGTATTGATCGCGCTCTTGCTCCCCGCAGTGCAGGCGGCCCGCGAGGCCGCACGCCGGGCCCAGTGCGTCAACAACCTGATGCAACTGGCCATCGCCGTTCAGAACTACGAGACGGCCCACGAACTGTTCCCGCCGGGCGTCGTCAGCGAGAAGGGCCCGGTGCTCGACCAGCCGACCGGCTACGGCTATGGCTGGATCGTCCGCATCCTGCCGTACTGCGAGATGCGAAATACGTACAACCACTTCAACATGCAGATCAGTCTGTACGACGGCCGGAATCTCACGACCCGGACGACCCTGATCCGGACCTTGCTCTGTCCATCGGACAACCGGCCCAACCGAAACCCGGCGAACGAGGTCGTGCTGAGCAACTATGTCGGCTGCCACAACGGCCTGGAAGCACCGATCGACGCGACCAACAACGGCGCCTTCATCCTCAACAAGGCGATGCGCTACGAGGACATCCCCGACGGCCTCTCCAATACGGTTTTCCTCGGCGAGAAGGTCAATGACGGTGCCGGAGAGGGATGGGCCTCGGGAACACGGGCGACGCTGCGGAACCTGGGGACCCTGATCAACGGCACGATGGCCTTCGGCCCCGGCAAGTCGGCTTCTGGCCAGCCCGGCGACGAGGACGACCCCGAACCGGATCCCCAGGCCGCTGCGCCGGGGACGCCGGGCTACGTCGGAGGCTTCTCCAGCCGGCATCCGGGCGGCTCCAACAACGCGTTTGGAGACGGCTCGGTCCGGTTTTTGAAAAACTCGATGTCGATCAAAACCGCGACGTTACTGGGCAATCGCCACGATGGCGAGATCCTCGACGCCACCTCGTACTGACGGCCACCGGGAGAGCGATCGCGATGCGACGGAAACCCCACGACGAGACCGGCTTCACCATGATCGAGTTGCTGGTGGTGATCGCGATCATCGCCGTGCTGATCGCGCTTCTGCTCCCCGCGGTTCAGGCGGCCCGTGAGGCCGCGAGGAAGTTGCAGTGCACCAACAACCTCAATCAGCTCGGCGTGGCGCTCCGGCAATACGTCTCGACGCACAGGGTCCTGCCGCCGGGCACGGTCGAGCCAAAGGGCCCGATCGTGAGCGTCCCCCGCGGCTATCACATGGCCTGGACCGTCCAGATCCTCCCGTACCTCGAACAGCAGAACCGATACGCCAGGATCGACTTCCGCCATGGGGCGTACGACGACGCCAATTCCACGGCGTTCGGGCACGTGATCTACGCCTTCCTCTGCCCGAGCAACCCGCGAGGCGGAGGCCAGTCGACCGATTATGCCGGCTGCCATCACGACGTCGAGGCGCCGATCGATGCGAACAACCACGGACTGCTTTATCTCAACAGCCACATCGCCGACGATGAGATCACCGACGGCCCGGCCTCCACGATCTTGCTCGGAGAAACGACGGGAGGAACGATGCTGGGCTGGTTCTCCGGGACGCGGGACACTCTTCGCAATACCGGCTCGCCGATCAACGGTCCCGACCCGACGTTCCCGGTCGGGACTCCATCGTATCGATCGTTGACCCCGGAGGAGACACTCCAGAGATTCGACCAGATGGTCGAGGATGGGGTTCTCCCTGCTGGATATGTCGGCGGATACCGGAGTCACCACACCTTCGGCGCGAATTTTCTCTTCGCGGACGGCTCTGTCCGGTTCCTCCGCGATACGATCGACACGGTGGTCTACCGGAGGCTCGGCCATCGAGCCGACGGGGAGATCGTGGGCGACGATCAGTATTGAGCGACGGTCATTCGGATTCGTCGTCAGCGGGCGAGAGTTCGCGCTCGATCCGGAATTGCATCTGGCCAAGCTCGTCACCGACGTACTCGCCGTGGGGCCAGGGCCAGTCGACGGTGTCGTCGCGGAAGCGGGGGATGATGTGCCAGTGCAGGTGATCGATGGTCTGGCCGGCGGACTCGCCGTTGTTGACGATCAGGTTGAGCCCATCGGCCCCGGTCGCGGCGCGGACGGCCCGGCAGAGGCGTGGGAGGAGCGAGGCGAGATGCGCTGAGAGTTCGTCGGGAAGGTCGGCCAGGTGGGGATGATGCGCCTTCGGCAGGATCAACGTATGTCCGGGATTGACCGGATGGATGTCGAGGAAGGCGACCGCGTGGTAGGTCTCGAGGACCTTCGCGGCGGGGATCTGGCCGTGGACGATCTTGCAGAAGAGGCAGTGCGGGTCGTGGGCCGGGTCGGGCTGGGTCATCGCGAACAGACTCCCGGGTCAACCGACCCCGCCGCACTGCTCCTTCACCGAATCAAGTCGGGACGATTTACTGTCCCGACCCGACGACGGCTGGGCGAGCCGCCGGCGTCTTGATGGCCTCGTTTTCGCCGAGGAGGGCAATGACCGCCATTGGGGCGGCGTCACCCTGGCGAACCCGGGCGAGTTTGTAGATTCGGGTGTACCCGCCCGATCGGCCCTGGTAGCGGGGACCGATTTCGTGGAAAAGCTTGTAGGCGATGTCCTTGCGTGTCAGAACGGCCAGGCATCGGCGGAAGCGGGCCGTGTTCCAGCCGCCGCGGGCCAATGTGATGAGCTTTTCGGTATAGGGCTGGACTTCCTTGGCCTTGGCCAGGGTGGTCCGGATCTTGCCGTGCTCCAGTAGTGCGGTGGCCAGGTTCCGCAGGAGCATCCGACGATGCGAGGGTGAGCGCTTGAATTTCCGGCCGGCTTTTTGGTGGCGCATGGTTCGCGATTGGGCTCGAAGGTCGTCGATATTCCGTCGGACGGCCGGAGGGAATCGATACCGTCCCGGCCGGGGTTGTCACGGTTTGGTCGGGACGTCCATCCCGAGATCGAGGCCGATCTCGATCAGTTTGGCGCGGACCTCCTTGAGGGTCGTTTCGCCAAAGTTGCGGACGTTGAGGAGCTGCTCCTCGTTTTTGCTGACGAGGTGGCGGACGGTGGTGATACCCTCGCTCTCCAGGCAGTTGGTAGCCCGGACGGAGAGTTCCAGTTCGGCCAGGCTCATGTCGAGTTTGCGTTCGGTCTCGGCGTCGACCGGGGCGTGCGACAGGCCATCGCCACCGCCGGCTTCGGCCGGGAAACCTGGCCCAGGTTCGTTGTACTGAACGAACGGGTTCAGGTGTTTGCGGAGGATTTTGGCGGCTTCGACGAGGGCCATTTCGGGCCCGAGGACGCCGGTGGTCCAGATCCGGAGGATCAACTTGTCGTAGTTGGTCCGCTGACCGACGCGTGTATTTTCGACGTGGTACTCCACGCGATGCACGGGGCTGAAGCTGGCATCGATTGGGATGATGCCGATCTCCAGGTCGTCGGTGTGTCCC
>DAIDJI010000368.1 GCA_027451455.1 Planctomycetales bacterium
GATTGGTTGTATTCGATTGAAGAACGGGGGCCTTGCACGGCCGGGTAGGCATGGCCTGCGTCGAACCGAGATTCTCGATGGAACGCCAAGGCATGTCGCGGCCTTGGTCGGCTCGAGGCCGCGGGTTGTCAATCGAAAATCAAAGGGGTCTTGGGTTGGTTCCTTGTCTGGAGTCTGGCCCGCCGCGGCGGACGAGCATGTCGATCGCGGCCACCGCCTGTTGCAAGGCCGCGATCGTTTTCTCGACGCCCCGGATCGTCTCGGTCGACGCGTCCAGCGTTCGCTCGACCGACTTCATCGCCATGACCGCGTCGCGGAGCAAGATGTTCTGGGCCTCGGTGATCCGGGCCGCTTGCTCCTGAAACGTGCGCTGAGCCTGCTCTTGCCGGTCCGTGAGCCGGTCGAGCTGATCCTGGAACTTCTTCTGCGACTCGGCGTGATAGTCTCGAAATTCCGTGAAGATGCGGTCCTGCTTCTCCCCTTCCGTTCGGAGGAAACCGAGGAAGTAGTACGTGACCGCGACTGCGGCGCCGGCTGCTCCCAAGGAGCCGATCAGGCTGGTGACCGACACCCCTATCGCGTTCGGATCGACATTCACAGCAGCTTGAGCAAGTAAAAACGGGCCGTTCATAGAGTGTCCTCTGTCCCTCTTTTATGATTCGATCGCTATTCCAGGCTGACCTTCTTCGAGCTCGCGGCGGGTCGAGGCCAAACGGCGACGACCGAGTTCGCGAGGCGAATCGGAACCGCCAGGGACTCAGGACCGAAGACCCGGGACATTCAGGCGGCGTCGTGGTACTTCCAGGCCGGCGGGAGCTCGCGCTCCTCGAACGCCGGCGACTTCGACAGGGCCCAACTATCCCCCTCGCCAAGGATCCTCTCGATGACCGACCGATCCGCCCAGAACGAGAAACTCGGCTGGTCAAGACCCCTTGGACCGGTTGGAGTGTCTGGGCCCCAACTCTGGACAATGCAGGCACCAGGCCGGTCGAATCGGACCCCAGCGATAAACATGCAGTGACCCCAGCGACCTCGGGCCCGACAGAAACCATCACCATCACGCTCCAGCGTGAAACCCTGCGCCGTGCAGATCGTGACCGGATAGCCGTTCCGCACAGCACCGACAAGCTCGTCCCATGTCGTCACCTGCGCCGCCGAACCCAGCTTGAACGGGGCTGCCTCGGCCTTGATTGCCTCGGGAGCACCCGACAGGCCCCACGCCTTCGCTCGCTGCCCGGAATATGTCCCATCGCCTCCCAGCATCACTCGGCTGACCATGCCGACCGCCATCATTGCCTGGACGGCTGCGGCGCCATACGAGCCGTCCTGGCGACCCAGAATGCCGGCGACCTCCCGTGACGTCGCGTAGATGAACTCGGTGTCTGTCTCCCGGTAGATCGCCGCCTCCCCAAGACCAATCTCCACGCACTGGAGCAGGTCGTTGCCGTGACCGTGCCCAAACGAGACGCAGTCGCCAATCTGCTGCGCAGGGTACTCCGGGTCCTTGCCCAGTACCTCGCGCCAGGCCTTGTACAGCAAGATCGGCTGCGAATCAGATGGCCCGCCTACCAGGCGAGGTGCAGCCACCGCGAGGGGGGAAAACCGCCCGGCGAACGACCGCTGAACATCATCCACTCCCCGCCATCCGAACAGGTGTTGAATCGGAGTGTCTTCGCTCATTGAGGCCTCGAGTCTCGAGATCGGGGGATGGGAAGCGAGGCGGGTGCCGGACCGTCCGGGGGGCCCTGGCCGGCCTCTCGATCTCCGTCCATTGGAGGGGGGTTACTTGCCAAGACCGGCGGCGAAGCCACGCCAGGCGGCAGCCAGTGCCCCGCGCTGCTGCGCGGTGACATCGGCGTCCTGCAGCGATTCCGGCACGATCCCGGTGAATTCGGGGGTCGCCATCCGATCGAACAGGCGGGTCCGGTTCGCATCCCACGCCCGGCCCACGGCCGCGATCGCCGCCGAGACCGGCTGGCCGGAATCGAGACCACGCGCCCCCTCCTCCCAGGCCGCGGCGTAGGCCTTCCCCAATTCGGGCAGATACGCCCGCCCGATCGAGACGAAGCGCGGATCCCGGGGAGGGCCCGAAGGCCCCTCCGGCCCGTGCAGATGCCATGACACACCGATCGCCAAGGCGCCCCCCAGCAGGCTCGACAGCCCGACGGACAGGAGCGTGCGCGGGCTCGGGATCAGATCCCGAATTCCACTGATCGCCATCGTCGAACACCTCGATAGGTCTGGAGCAACAGGCGGTCCGCGATCGCGACGGCCCTCGGCCATCGATCGGGGACGGTCCTGTCGCACGGGGCGTCTGTAACGGAAACGTGCCTGTGTTTCTGGCCCAGTCGTGCCCGCAACTCTCCCTGCAGCAGGAGAACCATCGGGGTCGATCTTGGTCCAGGAAGGACGCCAAGAGGCGGGAGGTGTGGCGTCGTTGATCAGAAAGGATGGGTGGCCCTGACACCGGCGGTCCGGGGGAAATCCCCGGCGAGGAAAGGGAAGACTGGCCGGCTCACGCCACGGCAACTGTCGAGAACCGGCGACGCCGTCGCTGCTTTCGCGTCTCGACGCGATCCGCCTCGGAGGCTACGGCCGGCACGGCGACACCCTTCATCGGGTCCGGTGCGTCTCCAGGAACTCGTTTCGGCTCCGGGTCCCTCCGCAGTCCGGGATGATCGTCCATCCCCGACGCGTGGCAGACCATGCAGCAGAACCGTGAGCCCTTCTCCATTGGCTCGCGGTGCGAGCAACTGGACTGCGGTGTGAACGCTCCGATCGGGAACAGCGGGATCAACTCGAACTCCGGCTCGTCACGACGACCCGGATTCCCGGGCCCCTCTTCACGGGAGCACCGAATCTCCAGAGCCTTCGCCCGATCCAGACCGAACTTCACCCGCTCGATGCTGACTCCGTCCCGTTCCGCAAGCTTTCCCAGAGAAATCCCCCGACGGTGATCGTAGAGCCAGACGTATTCCATCGCCGCGACAGGCAGCGATAGTTCCTCGTCCTGCTCGATCTCCCGATTATGACAGGTTTTCTCAGATGCAATCTTGCTCAGCTCTCCCTTTTTCGGGTGATCCTTGACTCCCTTATCCGCTTTTCTTGTTGCCATCGTCCACCTCCCTTTTGTCCCTTCCGATCACCCAGGGCCTCTATATCCACAATGCCTCAGCGATGCAAATTCCTAAACGACCCGACCAATTTTCCCTCCCGAATGCTCCCTCGATTTCGACGTAAACCTAGAACCTACAAGGCGAAAAATTTTTCAAAAAAATTCCCGTTCCCGGTCGAAATTGGCGCGCAAAGTCGTATAGATTGCTGGTTCACCGACGAGAAGCGGGACCCAGCTCAAAAAAATGGGACGGGCTTATCCCATGGCTGGTCCATTCGCTGCTCGATCGTGATTTTGGGACGAGCAGGTCCATCCATGTATTGCGTTCGCGGGATGCCTCCGCTCGGCGATTCTGTCTACCGTCCTGCGGATCGGTTCTCATCGGGCTTCGGCCAGCGAAGGTACCGGTGGAGAAAGTCGAATGTTCCCTTCCCGTGGATGGTGTGAGGACCATTGAAGAATTCGATTCGACATCGCTCGCCGAGACCCAACCGGGCGTCGTAGAGTTGGAAGACCTTGGCAAACTCGTAGGCCACGGTCTCGTCGGGCGCAACGCCGTCAAAGTGCCCGCGCTCTACCATGAACGGGCGAGGGGCGATCAGTGCGGCCATCTCGGCGTAGTTGAATGTGCTGCCAAGGTCGAACTCGAAAATCTCGTACTCGTTGCTCCAGACATAGCTATACGGGCTGCGGGTTGAGGCGTTCTTCCAGACCCATTCGTTGAAGTCCGCCGAGCAGATGGAGAGGCAATAGTCCTGCACTAATGGAGGGATCCGCATCGCCGACTTGCCTCCGTAGCTCAGGCCGTAAAATGCAATCCGGGACGGGTCGACGAACGGCAGAGACTTCAGCCAGGTCGTGATCTGCCGATGCTGGGGGACGATCACCGAGAAAAGAGTCTTCTTGAGCGGATTGGCCTTGCGCTGGAGTGTGCGAAATCGGTCCTGAAAAATGTAGGGATTCTGAGGGGCAAACGTGATGAAACCCCGTTCGGCCAGCTGGACCGCGAACCGGTGGTAGGCGGGATGGTCGACCTTCGGGTCGGCCAGATCGCGGGGCCGGCCTTCCAGGCCGTGCTGGCAGACGACCACCGGTCGGCGCTCTCCTTCCTTGATCCCCCTGGGAAGGATCAGGATGCCGTAGGCAATCACGTCGGGGTAGACGTCCATGAGGACTTCGAAGACCTGGAATCCAGGCTCATCGTAGATCCTCCGCGTGCGGACATCGGGGGGAAGCATCGTCAGATCGAATCGGCCGATGACCTCCTCGGAGAAATAGCTCCGGTACGGTTCGACGGTCCGGGCGTACGACTCGGCCGAGCTCGTCTCAAGCTTCTTCAGGAACTCCCGGCGGATGTATGGACTCTCAACCAGGAGCTGCTGGTTGTGGCGGTCGAGCTCGTGGAGTTGCCGTGCCTGTCGGTCTCGAGCGGCCTGGACGAGCCTCTCGATGTTTCCAGCACTCCCGGGACGGCTAACTTCGACGGTCGAGATCGATGCGAGCCGTGCGCCGGGATCGAGGGCGCCGAGAAGCTGTCGAAGGGTCTCGTCGGTCCCGAATGCGCCCCGACCTTCCGGCCCGCTCGCCACCATGGCGACCCGTGCCTCTGGCCCGAGCCCAGCGACCAGTGCCCGGGCCCTTTCGATCTCCGCTGAGACCGCCTCCAGCGCCGGTGTTGTCAAGCGGCCCGGAGCCCCACCGGTGCCGGGTGGGATGAGCACTTCAGGCGCCCGAGACGCCTCAACAATTAGCGCCCGGGGCGCCACCATCGACGCAACTTCAGCGTCGCCAAATTGCTCCAGGAGGCCGAACACATTCCGGTCGACCGGCTGACGCCAGGTATCATCCCTGTCCCCAAAATAGCCGCTGATGCAGGCGGCCTGGATTCTCGGATCGAGCGCTGCGGCATACAGGGCGATGGCCCCACCCTCGCCGTATCCAAAAATACCGACGCGAGGCTTGCGACCGCCTTGCCTCGCCGACCCTTCGATCGCGTCGACCAGAGCCAGTACCTTCTGGACCTCGTAGCCAATGACGTGGCGACCCAACTCATAGGCCGATCGATAGATGAATTCGCGGTTGGTGAGCCGGGCTCTCCCGTTACGTGGCGCGATCGTCCGGTCGATCAGCGTCGGGACGAAGACATGACAACCACTCTCCGCCAGGCGCCGGGCCACCTGCGATCCCACGGGCAAACCCGGGACAAGCCCCACCAGTTGCTCGGGGACCTGGTCTGCGTCGGGAACCACGATGACGAAGGTGTCCCCGGTCCCCAGTTCCAGCCCTTCACCTGTCACATCTCCGAATGCCGGCCAAGTCGCAAGATGTATGGTTTTGGACTCTATTGGACCTGGACCAGGGAGATCCTGGAAACGGTATTCGATGTGATGGATCGCCGGGGATGGGGTGCGCGGATCGCGAACTCCGAGTAGATGGGCCAGCCGGTCCCGATTTGGAGCGATCGAACCGCTGTAGGCGTCCTTAGAGGAGAAGTTCCGATTCCAGTGCAGCGCCCGTCGGGACTTTGATTCGCCTGTCTGACGCAGGAGGAATCGGTCGACGCCAGCGACCATATCGCTCGCGATGTCCCCCGTTGTCGTCAAGGCCCTGGTACCCGGCAAAGGAGGGCCAGTTCCTTCCTGCGCGAGGGTCGGTGCGTAAAGGCCGAGGGACACGACCATCCCCGCCAGGGGCGCGCTGTGTCGTCGCATGGGATTTGCCTCGGGAGCCTACCGGCTGGTGCATCACAGTCACGCCCCCGAGACTAATCGCGGCGATCGAGGATCGCAAGGCGACGGGTTCACCTCCAGG
>DAIDJI010000369.1 GCA_027451455.1 Planctomycetales bacterium
AACCCGGGACCGGCCCCTCGAAGCCCAAAAGTCCCTCCCCGTTTTCTCAGGACGGGTCGGGAGAGGCGCAAAAGGAAACCCCGGGGCGGCCCGGGGTTCAGTTCGTCGAGATCCGGTCAGAGCCACTCAGGCCTTCTTCTTGGCCTTGGCGATGGCCGCCTCTTCCTCCTCAGCTTCCAGATTCTCACCTTCACCGGCCCCGGGCTTCGCAGGCCGCGCCGTCGGCAACGGGAGGAATTGCTGGTGCTCCCACTGCCCCGACCAGAACTGCCCGGTCCACTTCTGAAGTGAGATCGTCCGGACCGTCGGCCGGTCCTCGTCGCGAATCACTTCACCCCAGGCTCCGGTATAGGCCGCACGGACCTGAGAAGAACTCTCGCCCACGCAAAGCAATCGCTCGCCATTGGGAGAAAGGCAGGCCACCGCTCGCCAGTCCTGGGCCCCACTCGTTCCACTACTCATGGTTGATCGATCCCCTTTTCTACCGACATTTCAAACCTCGACCGCCCCACTTCACCAGCTCACGCATTACGCCCGAATTCCCAGATCGTTGCACCACGGCCATCGAATGAGCTTCCGGACGGGCCGGAATCCGATCACCGGGGACAGGTTGGGATGGACGTAAGCCGGCTGGTCGCATATCGATGCGGCGGGAGGAGCTCGTTGACCGGCGAACGCACGACCGGCAGGTTTCCGAGAGGATCGTCGCCCCACGGCCATCCGATCGGCTCGTTGACTATGAAAATTGTAGCGGCCGGATTCCAGTCGGGCGACTAAAAATTCAGAAAAAAACGAGAAGCGACCGGCCCTACCGGGAAGGATCACACACGCATGAGATTCAATCCAGCTTGCCGGAAGTGTCGTCGGGTCAGTCGGAGAGGCGGAGCAGAACCTTGCCGTGGCGGGCAACGGTGTCGGCGTGTCGGGCAGCTTCGGTGATCTCGTCGAGCGGGTAGACGCGGCCGATTTCGGAGGTAAGGACCTTCTTCCGCATCATCGCTGTGATCTCGCCGAAAAGCCGGAGCGCGGCGGGAATGGATTGCTGCCGCATGTAGTGGCCGAGCCAGAAGCCCTGGACCCTTCGGTCGCCGGCGATCATCAGGCGGGACTCAATCTGAAGGGGTTGCTCGGAAAGCGAGCCGAAGACGATCAATCGGCCCTCCGGAGCGAGCGATCGAAAAAGCGCGGTGCCCGTCTCGCCGCCAACCGGGTCGATCGCGTATCGGACGCCCTCGGCCCCCACGATCTTGCGAACCTGGTCATCGATCGGGCCGTCCTCGGTGCAAATCACGGCGTCGGCGCCCAGGGCCTTCAGTTCGTCGACGGCCTCACGACGGCGGACGACGTTGAGGGTCTTGAAGCCGTCGTGGCGTCCGAGTCGGATCATCATCCGGCCGAGGGTCGAGCCAGCCGCCGACTGGAGCAGCCATTCCCCCTTCCGCACCTTCAGGACATGCCGCGCCAGGGCCAGCACGGTTGCCGGATTGACAAAATAGGCCGCCGCCTGATCATCGGGGATGTCGGATGGAACCGGCCGAGCCTGCCGCGCGGGGATCACCGCGTATTCCGCCCAGTTCCCCCCCGTGTTGTTGATCACCGTGACACGCTTACCCATCACCCATCGCCCGAGAATCCCCGGGCCGGCCTGGTCGACCACACCGACGCCCTCGAATCCAGGCGTGGCCGGGAGCGACGGCAGGACACCGTATCGGCCCCGGACCACCAGCAAATCCGAGGGATTCACCGGACTCAGGATCATCCGAACCCGGACCTGCCCCGGACCCGGACGCGGCTCCGCCACGTCGCGGAGGCCCAGGACCTCGGTCGGCTCCCCAAATCTCTCAAAGACAGCAGCTCGCATCTGGGTTTTCGGTTTTCGGTTTTCGGTTTTCAGTTTTCGGTTTTCAGTTTTCAGTTTGCCATGCTCGGTGAGCAGAAACTTTAGTGGATCGCGGGCCGCCGATCAACCACCTGGGCCTTACGACGGTTTATCGCGATCGGTTATCCTGACTTCTGGTTCGGCGAGCCATCCGGCCCTTGCCTTCTGCACTGAAAACTGAAAACTGAAAACCGAAAACTGAAAACTCATAACCCACATATGTTAGTCACCACCGACTGGCTCCAGGAACACCTGAGCGATCCGAACATCCGGATTGTGGACATGCGGGGCTACGTCGTCACCCGGCCGATCGCGCCGGGGGTCGAGCAGGCCGATTATCGGGGGGCACGCGAGGAATATCTCGCCGGCCACATCCCCGGAGCCGTCTACATCGACTGGACCCGCGACATCGTCGATCTGGACAACGCCGTCCCCGCGCAGATCGCACTGCCAGGACGATTTGCCGAGGCGATGGCCTCGCGCGGGATCGGTGACGAGACCCACGTGATCGCCGTCGACCACGCGGGCGGACAGTTCGCTACCCGTCTCTGGTGGGCCCTCGACTATTACGGGCACGAGAAGGTGAGCGTCCTCGACGGCGGCTGGAACCGCTGGCGTGACGAGGAACGGCCCGTCGAGCAGGGCGAGGTCCAAGTCGAGCGAGCCACGTTCACTCCCCGGCCGCGGCCCGATCGCCGGATCACCGCCGAGGCTCTCGCCGCGAGGCTTGACCAGGCCGGCGACGTTTTCCAACTCGTCGACGCTCGCGATTCCGGCCAGTACACAGGCGCCCGTCGCCGGGGAAGTCGAGGCGGCCACATCCCCGGCGCGGTGAATCTCCCCCGCGAGCTTTTCTTCGCCGAGGAAGGCGGATTCCTTCCGCTCGACCAGCTCCGCCGCCGGATCGAAGAGCACGGGCTCCGTCCCGATCGGCCGACCATCGCTTACTGCAACGGAGGCGTCGCCGCTACGGTCGTCCTCTTCAATCTGGCGCGGCTCGGGCACCATCAGCTCACGAATTACGACGGCTCGTGGAACGAATGGGGCAACCGAGCGGACCTGCCCGTGGAGACCTGAACCTGCCATTTCATTTTTGCGCTCTCAAACGAAAGTATTGAGAGCGAAGCCCGAAATATTCAGGTTTGCGCATCGAAGATACGGACGAGCCGAGAGGGTCTGTCCCTGGAACGCCCCACACCGAAAGCCCGCGGCCGACGCCGCCCGGAGGCCTCGCTTGATCGTCGTCCAGGACTACCACAAGGTCTATCGCGAGACCGTCGCCGTGGATGGTCTCAGTTTCGAGGTCGCGCCCGGGTCGATTCTCGGGCTGCTCGGACCGAACGGGGCGGGAAAAACCACGACGCTCCGGGCCCTCGCCGGCATCCTCCGGCCGACCCGCGGACGAATGTTCGTCGCCGGTCATGACGTCGTCGCGGATCCCGTCGCCGCCAAGCGCCGTCTCGCGTACATCCCCGATGATCCGAAGCTCTTCGACGCACTCACCGTCTGGGAGCATCTGCAATTCATCGCTTCGGCCTATCGCGTGGGCGAGTTCCGCGAGAAGGGCGAGGAGTTGCTCCGCCGCTTCGACCTGACCGAAAAGCGCGAGGCGATGGCGCAGGAACTTTCGCGAGGGATGCGGCAGAAGGTCGCCATCTGCTGTGCCTACCTGCACGAGCCCCGCGCGATCCTTTTTGACGAACCGCTGACCGGTCTCGATCCGTACGCCATTCGTACGCTGAAGGAGTCGATCATCGAGCGGGCGAAAGCGGGCGCGGCGGTGGTGGTCAGCTCGCACCTGCTCTCGCTGGTCGAGGATCTTTGCACGCACCTGCTGATTCTCGATCGAGGACGCTCCCTGTTTCAAGGAACACTCAGCGAGGCCGGAACGCAGTACGCCGGGCTTCAGGGGATCGCCTCACTCGAAGAGGTCTTCTTCCGGGCCACGGGTCCGGTCCGATCGCCTGAGTCAGCGCCCGTGGTGAGCGGGCCGCTCGAGCAGTCGGCCAGTTGAGGAGACGACCCGATGGACCGCTCGCTCTTCCTGCTGATCCAGTTGAAGTATCGTTCGTTTGCCCGACGGACGTTCCGCGGCGTCCGGTCCTGGCGCGGGGCTCTGTTGCTCCTCTTCACGATCGGCTTCTTCGCCGCAACGCTCGGACCGCAGTTGTTCCTCGTCGTCACCATGGGCAACCGGCCCGAATTGCAGCGGGTCGTCGGTTTCGTCGAGCCGATGGCTCCGATTTATCTGTTCGCTTTCACGATGGTCTTTGTGTTCACGTCTGCAGGCGATACGACCGTGGCGTTCACACCCTCGGAGGTCGACTTCCTGTTCGCCGGGCCGTTCGCCCGCCGCGAGCTGATGATCTACAAGCTAACCAAGACCGGCCTGGGACTTTTATCGGTCTCGGCGTTCATCACGATGATGACGCTGGTCAACCTCCGATGGTGGCTCGCCGGGTTCGTCGGGATCACGCTAGCGCTCGCCATGGTGCAACTCGTCGGAATGATCGTCTCGCTGGGAGGCCAGATTCTCGGCGAGGTCGCGTATTCGCGGACCCGGAAGGTGGCGCTCGCCGTCCTCATGATCCTCGGTCTGCTCGCGGTGGCGCAGGTCGCCGGACGATTGCAGGCGCAAGGCGCTCCGAAGCTGATGGCCGTGATTCGGGAATCGCCGGCGCTCCGAATTCTGGTGGCGCCGTTCGAGGTCTACACCAGGACGGCGCTCGCCGGTCGACTCTTTCCCGACCTGATCGGCTGGGGCACGGCGGCATTCGCGATCAACGCGGCGCTCGTCGCGATCTTGCTCCGGCTGGACCGCGATTACCTCGAGACGGCGGCCGCGATCAGCCAGCGCGTTTACGAGCGGGTCCAGCGAATGAAGCAAGGGGGCGGGTTCGCCATGCCGGTCGGCAAGTCGGCGGCCCGGGTGCGCGTGGCCGGACTGCCCTGGTTGGGCGGCTTCGGGCCGATCGCCTGGCGGCAGTTGCTGATTGCCCTGCGAACGTCGCGCGGAGTGCTGATCTCCTCGGTGATCGTCATCGTGATGATCGGCGGGAGCTTCGTGTTCTCCAGCGGACCAGCTTCCGGCGGACCCAGGGAGTCGGCCCTTCCCTGGATCGGGCTCGGGATGGTCTTCTACCTCACATTCCTGTTTTCGATGCAACTTCCGTGGGCGTTCCGGGGCGACCTCGACCACATCGAGTCGCTCAAGACACTCCCGATCTCGCCGGTCGCCATCGCCGCCGGGGAACTGGCTGGCGGTACCCTGATCCTCTGCGGGATCCAGATCGCGGCGCTGACACTGGTGGGAGCCTTCGCACCCGCGGGCTGGCCGATCCTGGCGACAGCCTCGGCGTTCTGCGTACCCTTCGATCTCATGATCCTGGCGCTCAACAATCTGCTCTTCCTGCTCTACCCCGTTCGGATGGCCGCGGGGACGAGCTTCGACTTCCAGTTGTTTGGCCGGATGATGCTCTCGTTCGCAATGCTCTTCCTGACGCTGATCCCCGCGCTCGGAATTCCGGCCGGGATCGGGGGCGTGGCGTACCTGGTCTCGGGATACTCGCTCACCGCCTTCTCCGTGACAACCTGGATGGTGCTGACGGTGGAACTGGTCCCGCTGGTGCTGGCCCTGGCCTGGGCGTTCTGGCGGTTTGATGTCAGCACGCAGACACCGGCCTGATGGGGCGCGAGCCACTTGTCTGGGCTGGAAGACGTGCGTACTGTATTAGGTCGAACCAGGTTCGGACCGCGCCGGGGACGGCCGTGAATCCGGACCAACGCATCTCGCAGGACGGGGCGATCGGTTACGGGAGACTCGCTCGATGACAGAACAAAGACCCAGGGATCCCGGCGGGCTGGGTGGCCAGAGCCGGCGCGACTTCTTGCGCGGCTCGGGCGTGGCCGCGGCCACGGCTGCCCCGGGATCCAGAAAGCGGCTGATGCTGCGGACCAGGCGGGCCAGGGCCTCGCGGTCAACGCCATCGGCGCGGCCGAAGCTGTGGATGATCTCCGCCTTGGGGACCCCGGTCTTGGGATCT
>DAIDJI010000370.1 GCA_027451455.1 Planctomycetales bacterium
GGAGCCCGCCGAACGCCCGGCAGTACGCGGCCGGTATCTGCAAGTAAAGCGCAGCGCGCCGGTGGCTCATGGCGGAGGATCTCCGGCCATCGCCGTCCGGATGCCGGCGCGTCGGAGCGGCTGGAACGCCTCGCGCGGGATCGATTCCGGGCCTGCTTCGTCGAGGATCACCAGTTCATCGGCGACAGCTCCGACGACCTCTCGAATCGACGATTCGGCCAGCTCAGGTCCGGAAGCCGATCGGGATCAGGACAGACTCGCCCCAGTATCGAAGCCCATCGGAAATTTCCGGCAGGGAGGTGTTGCGAGCGATCACGAGGGTCTCGACCGCGCCCGGATCTCCATCGATCGGGCACCAGGCGCCGAGGAGCGACTCGATTCGGACGGTCGGAGCCAGGTTGGCCCATCGGACCAGGTCGCGAAGCCGACACCGAAGCGCCGAGGGCCGACGTGCGACACCACGGCCGTCACGCACGATCCGGAGCCCGACCGGCCTGGCCGGCTCCGCGCTTGCTGTCGCGATCGGAACCGCGCCGGGCAGGATCGCCCGATCGAGAAACGTCCATGATTCGCGCTCGATAACTGGAACGTCGAACGATGGGAGGTGCGCGCCGGGCCGATACCAGGCCCCTTCGCGATGCACGAAGACCTCGACACCCGCAAGCGGCAAGAGCCGCTCCAGCAGGACGCGACGCGTGACCCCAGTTTCGCCCGAGTCGTCATTCCAGAAGACCCAGGCGATCGGACCGTCGACAGCGACCCGGATCCCGCGTTCGCGGCGGAGGTCGGCCAGCGCGGACAGGTCGGCCGTGGCAATCCGGGCGCATCGGACGTCCTGCCAGGTTGCGCTCATCGGCTCGTTTCCTCCCTACCCGAGTTCGGCGAGCAGCGCCCGGGCGCGGTCGGCCAGGTGCTGGCGGGTGCGGTCGTCGACCAGCCAGGCGGCTCGGTCGGCCAGTTCAGCGAGTTGCTCCCGGAGGCGTGACGCATCGGCAAGGCCCGGCCTTCGACCCGCGATCTCGGCGGCGATCTGGTCGAACTGCCGCGCCATCGCCTCGGGATCGACCCGCGCCGGAGAAACGGCCATCGGATGGACCCCGGCCGCGCCGGCGTCCGGCTCGACGACCCCGGCGATCATCGAGGCGAGCGGGGCCACCTGCTCCTCGCGATCCCAGACGTACCGGAGCACCCAGAGGTCCGACACCCTCGCCTCGACCCGCCCGCAGAGCAGCGCCGAGGCTGCCACCAACTTCAATACTTTCACCGCACGCCGATCGGTCAGCCCGATGCCGAGGTCGCGCACCTTCCAGACGACCTCGGCGAACCGCTCCGCAACACCCCTGAGGTCGACTCGGTAGACCTGCCGCGAGAGTGCGCGCAGGTCGCCCGCGGTAACGGTCGATTCGATCGGCCCGGCTCGCTCCAGCTCCCAACCGGCCGACAGCAGCCGGGGCATCTCATCGCGGCGCAGGTTGTCGACGTGGCATCGCAGCAGGAACCGATCGAAGAGGGCGCGCAGACCCTCGTCTTCGGGAAGGTGGTTCGAAGCGGCGAACATCGAGAGCAGCGGGAGCGCATGGACCTCGGCACCCCGGCGGTAGGTCCGCTCGTTGAGGACCGTGAGGAGGTTATTCAGGATGGCACTGTTGGCATTGAAGAGCTCATCGAGGAAGGCAAACTCGGCCTCGGGGAGCATCCCGGTCGTCACGGTGGCAACGGTCCCCTCGCGGAGCCGGATCAGGTCGATCGGGCCGAAGACCTCGTTGGGCTCGGAGAATCGCGTCAGCAGGTACTCGAAGTAACAGCCGCGCACGGCGGAGGCGAACTGGCGGATCAGGGCCGACTTGGCGGTTCCCGGCGGCCCGTGGAGGAACAGGTGTTCGCCGGCGGCGACCGCCAGAGCGATCAGGTCGACGACCTCATCCCGCCCGACGAATCGCCGCTTCAGCGGCTCGATGACCTCAACCTGTAACCGGCCGACGACGTCGTTCATGATGGAAGCCAACCGAGGACTCCAGGGACCGCGGGCGACGTCCCCGCGACGAGCTGATAAACATCATGTGCCGGGCTCGACGGGCCAGGACGCCACGACGGTCGATCGTGGGCGGCAAGGCGCTCTGCGAACAGGAGGAGCAGACCGGGATGCCCACCGAAGTCGGTCGCCCCGATCGGGCCTTCCTCAATGTCGGAGAGCGCACCCGAAAGCGGCCATCGCCTCAGGACCTCGCCAAGGATCTCAACGATCGGATCGGCCGGCGCGATCGCTCGAGCCCGCGCCCGGACCTGCGGCAGATAGCGGAACATCAGATCGGCGGAAAGATGTTCGGTGGGCGTTGACGGCGACATCGGCATCGCGAGCCGACGACGCAGCTCGCGCTCCGACTGCTCACCGTCCACCAGGGCCCAGCACGCTCGCCGCACAAGCGTGGCGGCCTCGCGAGCGACCCGAGCATCGAACCCAATCGGCGGACCGCCCACCGAGAGAGCGTATCCCGCAAAAACTCGCCCCAACTCGGCGACGTCAGCATCTCCGGGGCGAACGTCAACCTCGTCCGCTGGCCCAAAGATGACCTTGCCTTCCGCCAGCAGCGGACCCAGGAATCCCGAGAACGATGCCATGCCCGATTCGCCATTCGACCTAGTGCCCGGACCTCTTCATCCATCATAGCCTCATTGCCCCGACGGCGCCGAGCCGAGAGCTCCGAAGGCGCAAGTTTTGCGAGGAGGGCTCGCATGAAAACGACTACCGAGATCGAAGGTGACTCAGTGATTGCGTCGTCCGTAGCCACGGATCACGGTAAACCTGCGCCGAAAGAGCAACGCGACCGCTCGATCCTGGTCTGGCTGGCGGTCGGGCTGGTCGCCCTCGCCGCGGCGCTGAACCTCCTCCGCGTGACGGGTGATTTCCTTCGTCCCGTCCTGATCGCCATCCTGCTCTGCTACGCGATCTGGCCGCTCCATGACTGGCTCCGTCAGCGTGTCCGGCCTGGAATCTCCCTCCTGATCATCGCGGCCGGCCTGGGCCTGATCGCAATCGCTCTCGGCTGGATGGCGTTCGCCAACGCCGAGCAGTTCTGGAAGGAACTCCCCAAATACCAGGAGCGCGCCGGCCGGTTTATCGGACGTGCCCAGGAATTTGCCGGCCGATACATTCCGGGCCTCGGCCTTGAGGACGCGAAGGACCCACCCCGAATCCCCCTGGAACGGATCGGCGACTACGCGCACGAGGTCTTTGGCGCCTTCGCCAACTTCCTGCTGGAAGCGGGGTTGGTCGGGCTCTATGTGATCTTCATGATGATGGAGGCGCCACGGTTCCCCCGGGCCATTCGGCGGGCCTTCCCACCCGCCCAGGCCGCCCGGATTGGCGACACCCTCGATTCGATCAACCGGGCGGTGATCGAGTACCTCTCGGTCAAGGTGAAGGTCAACATGATCGTCGCCGTGCCGGCGGCGTTGCTGATGCTGGTGTTCGGCATCCAGGGAGCCGTTCTTTGGGGTGTGGTCACATTCCTCGCCCGGTTCATCCCCTACCTCGGCGCGATCGTCGCGTATTCGCTGCCGGTCGCCTCGGCGCTCTTGCAGCTTGAGGGCTCCGGACGCTCGCTGGCCTTTGCGGTCGCGCTGGCCGTCCTCCACATCGTCGCCGAGAATGTCCTCGAACCGTTCATGACCGGCAAGGCCGTCGGGCTCAGCCCGTTAATCGTCCTGCTGGCGCTGGCATTCTGGGATATGTCGTGGGGAATCGTCGGCATGATCCTCGCCGTCCCGCTCACGGTGATCGCTCGGATTGTCTTCGAGCGTCTTGACCCGACGCGGCCCGTCGCCCAGATTCTCGCCGATGACGACTAATCGGCCAGCCTCGGATTACGGCCCCGGATGAAGTCCAGGGTCCGGCGGATCACCTCGTCCCGATCGCGATCGTAGGCGAGGAGGTGGTCGGAGCGCGCGAGGATCACCAGATCCTTCTGCGATGAGCCGAGATGTTCGAGCAACCATCGGGCGTCGCGCGGCTCGACCACGGTATCGCGACGGCCCTGCAAGATCAGCGTCGGTGTCGCGATTTTCGGCACCATCGGCTTGACCCGCTCGATCAATTCCAGGGCGCTTCGGGTCGCGCCCAGGCTGAACGTCCGGAAGCTGGTCGCCGTCGCGATCTGACGCCGGACAGCCCGATCCCGAACGGCCGGGGGACGTCGCCAGAGATTCGGCATCACCCCTTCGATCGCCCTCAAATAAACCGACGGCGCGATCGGGATTATCCGGCTGAACCGGATCGCCAGGAACGGTGCCAGCAGCACCTGCCGGGCCACCGGGCGGAGCGTTGCCAATTCCAGGGCGAGCGTCCCGCCGGTCGAGAAGCCGACGACGGCCACCGGAGCCCCCTCAGCGGCCAGTTTGTCGAAAGCCCGAATCGTCGCCGCGATCCAGTCTCGCCACGATGAAGACGGCATGACAGGCCCCGGCCCCTCGTGCCCAGGCAAGATCGGCGCGGCGACCTCCACCCCATCGGCCTTCAGCGCCTCGATAATCGGCGCAACCTCATAAGGACCGCCGCCCAGGCCATGCAGTACCAGGCAAGAGAGAGGAGGGTCGCGTTCCAGGCTCATCGGGTATCGGTCACAGTTGGTGGAAGAGATCCCGGCGTCTCTGAGATGATGGGACGCACCGTATCGGGGTTCAAGCCTGGTCCTCTTTCTGAACGGAAGATCACATTGTATAGTATGAAGGTTAGCGTATAGGGGAGATCATCGCCATGGGAATCATCCGGCAATTGCCGCCGTCGGTCGTGAACCAAATTGCGGCGGGCGAGGTGGTCGAGCGTCCGGCGAGCGTGGTGAAGGAACTGCTGGAGAACGCGATCGACGCCGGCGCCACGCGCATCGACCTGAGCGTCGAGCGGGGCGGGAAAGATCTCGTCCGAGTGGCTGACAACGGCGGCGGGATGTCGGATGACGACCTGCTCCTCGCCTTCACACCGCACGCGACAAGCAAATTAAGCGACGCCGAGGACCTCTTCCGAATCCGGACACTGGGCTTCCGTGGCGAGGCCCTGGCGGCGATCGCCGAGGTCTCGAAGGTTCGGTGCCAGACGCGGCAGACGGGTGCCGAGACGGGGTCGGAACTCTGCATCGAGGGCGGGATCTTCGGGCCGGTCCGGTCGTGCGGCGGACCGATTGGAACGGTCATGGAAGTCCGCAACCTCTTCTTCAATACGCCCGTCCGGCGGACATTTCTGAAGTCGGATGTCACCGAGGCTGGCCATGTCGCCGAGATGTTCTCTCGGGTGGCGCTGGCGAACCCGAATATCCACCTCACTTATCGATCGGGCGGAAAGGTCGTCCACGATCTGCCGCCGGTCGCCGGGATTCGTGAGCGGATCGCCCTGTTCTTCGGCCGAGAACTGGCCGAGTCGCTCCTCTGGGTGGAAGGTCGGCTCGACGAAATGCATGTTTGGGGTTATGTCGCACACCCCTCGCAAAGCCGATCGACCGCCAAGGGCCAGTTTCTCTTCCTGGGCGGGCGCTTTGTCCGGGATCGCTCTCTCTCCCACGCGCTGAACGAGGCGTATCGCGGGCTCTTGATGGTTGGCCGGATGCCGGTGGCGTTTCTCAACCTGGACATCCCACCCGAAGACGTGGACGTCAACGTCCATCCAACGAAGGTCGAGGTTCGATTCCGTGACTCGAACCGGATCTACAGCCACGTCCTGGCCACGCTCCGCCAGACATTCCTCAAGAGCGACCTGCATGCGAGGCTCCAGGCGGCCGCCGATACAGGCGTCGTGTCCGCGGAGCCGATGCCCCGCGGCATCGAGCCCACGCCGGCTTTTTCGACGTTTTCGCCGGGTCCCGTGATCGCATCAAGGTCGTTTGAGCTGGGCGGCGGTCCAAGCGACCGGCAGACGGTCGCCTCATGGT
>DAIDJI010000371.1 GCA_027451455.1 Planctomycetales bacterium
ACATCCCGACTTCGTCCTTTCGATGAATTTCCACCTGGCCGACGGCCAGGGGAACAGCGGCGTGCAGTTCCGGAGCGTTCGCATCCCTGGTCATGAGATGTCGGGCTACCAGGCGGATATCGGCGAGGGATACTGGGGCGCTCTCTACGACGAGTCGAGGCGCAATCGCGTATTGACCTATCCCCGGGCCGCCGCGGTGCATGGCGTGCATCCGAACGGGTGGAACCACTACATGGTCCGGGCGATGGGCGACCGGATCAGCCTGGCGCTCAACGGCCTGGCCTCCGTCCCCGAGTACCGAGAGGCCGACCCCGCGATCGCCCGAGACGGCCTGATCGCCGTGCAGATGCACGCCGGCGGCTCGATGGAGGTCATGTTCCGCGACCTGATGATCCAGCCCCTGCCCTCGCCCTCGCCATCGACCGACCCCTCCGCGGCGACCCGGCCCGGGTTCCACGTCCGAACCCTTGGCGTCGACCCGTCCCGGCGGCGGTACACGGTCTACGTCCCCGAGGGCTACGACGGCACGAAGACGTTTCCGGTGATCCTGTTCCTCCACGGCTCGGGCGAGCGGGGCGACGACGGGACCGTCTCGGCTCAGGTGGGGCTTGGGCCGGCGATCCACAACCGGCCGGGCGGTCTGCCGGCCATCGCCATCTTCCCGCAGGCCCGGCAAACCTGGGCTGCCGGCTCGGCCGACGCCGAGGCCGCCTTGCAGGCCCTCGACGAGGTGATCCGCGACTACAAGGTAGACTCCAGGCGAGTGGTCCTCACCGGCCTCTCGATGGGAGGCCGAGGCGCCTGGGAGATGGCCGCCGCCCACCCCGATCGGTTCGCCGCCGTCGTCCCGATCTGCGGCCCCGGCGACCCATCGATCGTCGGACGGATCGCTCGCCTCCCCATCTGGACCTTCTGCGGCGACGCCGACCGCGACGAGACCGTGCTCAACCTCCGCGAGATTGTCCGCAAACTCCGAGACGCCGGCAACGCCGCCAGACTCACCGAATACCGGGGCGTCGGCCATAATAGTTGGGATCGTGCTTACAACGACCCGGCCCTCATCGACTGGATGCTCGGTACTCACTAGTCCCCAGTAGGCCCCGGTCGGTCGAATGGCGCCCACGGACGTCCGGTGGCAAGAACGCGAGGACCAGAACACCGGGCCTACATCAAAATCGTGGAGAGAGGAACTTATGTGGCAGGATAGGATGTCGGCGGTACGAGCGGTCGTACTGGTGGTCGCGGGGTGGACGGGGATCGGCGGGGTCCTGGCGACGGCTCAGGAGCCGGCGCGGGGGATGGTCGCCGAGGTCCGCGATCGCGCCGGGATGTTTGGGGCGGGCGCGATCGAATCGGCCCGGGGCGAGTTGCAGCGGGTGGCGCAGCAGTCGGGAGCCTCGATCGTGATCGAGACGATCGACTCGCTCAGCGGCCAGCCGGCCGAGCGGGTCGCGATCGACCTGGCGCAGCGGTCGGGCATCCGGGGGGTTTTCATCCTGCTGGCGCGGAAGGAGCATAAACTGGAGGTTCTGGGCTCGGGCCCGTATCGGAGCCTGCTCGACGATGCCCGCCGCCGGACGATTATCGACGCCTTCCTCGGGGGCTTCCGTCAAAATGATTTCAACGCCGGGCTCTCGGCCGGAATCGCGGCGCTGGGGCGGGTGCTGGAATCGACTCGTCCCCCGGAACCGGTCGTCGCTCGGCCGTCCGGCTCGCCACCGACCAGCGCAGCGGCGGTGGAGTTTGGCAAGTCGTCGGATGTGGGCCTGATCGAGCGGAACCGGGTCCGGCTGACGCTCGACGGCGCCCGGGTTTTGATCGCGGGTGCGGAGGCGAAGGCGCGATCGATGGGCTGGAAGATGAACGTCGCGGTGGTCGACGACGGTGGGCACCTGATCGCCTTCGAACGGATGGAGGGCGCCCGTCCGGCGAGCGTCTACACGGCGATGACCAAGGCGATCACGGCCGCGACAATGCGGATGCCGAGTGGTCCGTTTCCGCCCGGGACGACCACGCCGGACCCTCTGCTAAACATCAGCCTCCAGAACGCGGCGTCGGCCAGTGGGGGCAAGGTCACGACCCTTTACGGGGGCGTTCCGGTGGTCATCGACGGGCAGGTGATCGGAGCCGTCGGCTGTGGCGGCGGGAGCGGCGAACAGGACGCCGAGGCCGCCCGGGCCGGCATCCAGTCACTGCTGGAGAAGCTTCCGAAGCCGGCCGCAGCGCCGAGCGATCACTGAGTGGAAAGCCCGCAAGAGCTTTCCGCACCGTCCGGCTGTCTTCTGTGGGAGCCGGCACCAGCCGGCGAACTTCGCGACACCGGGACGTTTTCCAGGAACGCTGAAGTCGGTCAGGCTTTTATCAGCCTGACCGACTTTCCCGCGGACGTTCGACAACCATTTCGTACACGCTAAGAGCTGCGTCCGGGTCGGGGTCTTCGGGGCACTGGCTCCGACGAAAAAAACACGCTCTCATACCTGGTTTTTGAAAGCTTCCAGCCGAGGCATGAGATGCACCGAAAACGGGCTCGGGATCATTCCCAGGCCGATCGGAGCCAGATCCCGCCGTCGACGGCCAGCGCGGTCCCGGTGATGTAATCGGCGTCGTCGGAGGCGAGGAAGGCGGCGGCCTTGCCGACATCCTCGGGCGTGCCGAGTCGTCCCCAGGGGAGGGTTGGCCCGGCCTTGGCGATCGCCTCGGCGCCGAAGGCTTCGTGCTCGCCGGGGGTATCGATCCATCCGGGCTCGATCACGTTGACGTTGATTCGATGAGGATACAGCTCGGTGGCGATGGTGAAGGCCATGTTGTTGAGGCCGGCCTTGGCGGCGTTGTAGGCGACGCTCCGGGCATACGGTGTCTTCACGTGGCAGCTTGAGATGAACACAATCTTCCCCCCGCCGCCCCGGCCGACCATGTGCCGGGCGACAAGCTGGGCCATGTGGAACCCGCCGATGAGCGTTCCCTCGATCACCCGGGTGAAGGTTTCGGGATCGTATTCGAGGAAGTCGGCGCGACGCGAATAGGCGGGGTTACTGACGAAGATATCGATCCGTCCGAGTGCATCGAGAGCCCGCGCGACGACCGATTCGCACGACTCCCGGCGGAAGACGTCGCCCTCGACGAGGAACGCGCGCCGACCCATCGCGGTGATCTCGGCGACGGTGGCCTCGCCCTGCTCGGTCCGGTCGCGATCGTTGATGGCGACATCGGCCCCCGCGCGGGCCAGCTCCAGGGCGCAGCCCTTCCCAATCCCCCGCGCCGCACCTGTCACCAGGGCCGTCTTGCCCGTCAGCTTCATCGTCGTGAATCCTCAAGAAAAGTCCTGTAGGGTAGGCTCGGCCCACCGAGAGAAGCGGACCGGCGGCGCGGTCCTCCGCGGGCCATCGTGGCCCCGATTGGGCGGGAGAAATGGTCCGGCCGCATGGTCTTCCCAGGGTGCATCGCGGACCTCGGTCGGCGATGCCCACCCTACGAGGCTCCGGACGGACCAGCCTTCACGCCCCTCGTCGGTGCCGTAGCCTAACGCGCCGACGATCCTCCGCAAAGATCCGGGAGCCTCCCGCGGTCTCGGCCTCCTGGCGGGGATGGTTCTGGACGCAAATGGTTTCCGGTTGTATGGTCGATGGATCGATCCGAGGCGATGGCTGGCGGGAGACGCCGCGAGGGGACGCACCATGTCCGTGCGCTCGGGGTGGTGGATCGGGACGCTGATGATCGCAATGGCGATGGCGCCCGCGACCGCCGGCGCTCAGCGCGACGGCGGACGAGCCATCGGATGGACCACCCTCGATCAGATCGTCCCGGTCGAGCGGATGCGCGAGGTCTTCACGCAGCGGATTCAGGCCGACCCCGGCGACGTTTTCGCCTGCTGGAAGTAGCAGACATAGGGCCTCCATCGTCACAGGAATCGATCGTCCGGACATCACGATGCAACCGGACAAATCAGGGGTCGTTGTGGGCGTGCGCGTATGGGTCGTCGCGCGACTCCTTCGCTGATTATTACGGAAATCACAGAGAATGCGCCACCCAGCCGATGCTGATGGGTCGAGAACAGAGAAGCGGTGCCCTGCTCGCCGAGGGATCTGTTGAGTTGACCCCGGGTCGGATCGGGCTCTTGTCGTTGCGGATGCGCGATTCCAGGTGGAAGGCACGTTCAAGGTACGATGCACGAATCCGTCCGGCAGAGTTCGAGAACGCTTCGGTGTCGTCGGACCGACACGCGCAAGATCATATTGCATTCTCCATGGCGCCATTGACGTGATCGGCCTCGCCGGTGCGCAACGCCACGGGATCTGCGAGTCGGAACTCGCCTTCCAGTTGAACGCGCGCCACGTTGAGGTTCTAATACGGGGAGCCTTATCCGGCCCATCTTTCGCGCGCACGTCGAGGGGGTTGCCCCGGGATCCTTTCTCTCGAGGAGCGTCTCCATGAGCGACCAACCATCTCTTCAAAGCCCTGGCCCTTCGAGGAAGTTCCTCCCGGAGGTGAAGCCGCTGGAGAGCCGCTTGTTGTTGTCCCGTCAGGTGAGCTTCCCTGATGGCACCTCGTTCATTTTCCCGACCTTCAATCATCTCCCCCGAACAGGAGGTGTCTCCGAGCAGACTGGAACGATCCTGGGCATCGGCGTCGGCCAGCCGACGACCAACAGCGTGCAGGTGACCGATGACGGCCAGGGGGGTATCCAGGCCGAGTGGAACGGCGGTCCCGTTCACTCGTTCACCAGCATTAAATCGACCGTCATCCAAGCGCAGAGGGCCGGTAGCAATCAGATCACGTTCAACCTGACCAGTCCCCGGACGAGTCCGACGGCGGTCGCTGTCGGTTTGCACGTCCCGACGGACGCCGCTCTCCCGAGCGAGGGTGCACACCCAGTGAAAGCCCGAATCAATCGAACGAGCGGTGTCGCCGTTCAGTCCGGCTCCGTCCTGACCGTCACCGTGAACAAACGTCCGACCAATACGGTGGAGATCAGCAATAGCGGCGGGGGCGCTGTCGCGGTGGAATGGAACGGTGGTGCCGTTCACTCCTTCGCGGGGATCGCAACGATCGTCGTGGACAGCCAGAGCGCCAGGAAAGACCTGGTCGCTCTCGACGATGTTACCCATTGATCGAGTCTCGCGCGGCCAGCCAGTTCTTCCAGATGCCGACATAGGCCGTCTCCAGGTCGCGGGTCAACCGGCCTGCGTCCATCAACGGCGAGCGATTCATTCGCTCTCGTAGTCCGGAGCGCAGATCGGCCAGGCGCGCGAGGTCGCCGGCCAGTGCGGTCGCGATCCGCACGTAGTCCTCGAGCGTCTCCGCGAGCAGCTCGTCCAGGCCGACGGCCCGCAGGAACCGGACTCCCTGGCGCGAGACGCTCATCCGGCCGGCCAGGCCGATCACCGGAACCCCCATCCACAGGGCATCACACGTAGTGGTCACGCCATTGTACGGGAACGGATCCAGGGCGATGTCCACAGCGTGATAGAGCTCGAAGTAGGCGAAGCGGGTCGCCGTCCGGTCGGCAAATCCCAGCCGCTCCGTGGCGATGCCGCAGGCGGTGAGGAGGTCGCGGGTCCGTTCCTCGGCGGAGCGACCGACCCCGCTGCGGATCAGGAGGCGGGAGCCGGGAACGGCCGCCAGCACCCGCGACCAGACGGCCAGAACTTCATCCGAGACCTTGGCCGGGTTGTTCAAGCAACCGAAGGTGACCTGACCGGACTGCCGTGCCGGCGGCTCGGGGTTGACCTCCGGAGCCGGGCTGGGCGCGTAACAGAACCCGCACTCGGGCAAGCGGATGAGCGGCTCCTGGTAGTGCGCCTCCGACAGGCCCGGGGGGTCGGCATGAGCGTCCGTGATGGTGTAGTCCATGGCCGACAGTCC
>DAIDJI010000372.1 GCA_027451455.1 Planctomycetales bacterium
GATCGCGCTCCAGGATCACGATCATCCTGTTCGCTATCGGAACATCTGGCTCCGCGAGCTCCCCGAGCGAATGGACCCATCGCCCGCCGACCTTGCCCGGCCGAAGGTCGTCGCGCTGACGCCAGCAACCCTCGACCGGTACGCCGGACGCTACCGACACAGCACGAAATCGGATTCGCCCCCGGCGATCATCGCCCGGGACGGCGACCACCTTACGCTGAAGCTTCCCTCACGTCCAAGGGCGTTCCGCCTGGAGCCGATCTCCGAGACCGAGTTCGACATGCCACACACGGACGGCCGCTTCACCTTCCGCATCGACGCCTCCGGAAAGGTGACGGGTGTCCGGTTCCAGATCGCCGACGGCGACCGAGAATGGACGCGAATCGGTCGGTAAGCGATCTGGACCGGGCCTCGTCTCAGCGCGTCCGGAATGTCTGCTTCTCTCCGTCCTCACCCATCTGCACCGAGAAACTGGACCCGTCCGGCTCGACCAGCACCCGGATCATGGCACCTCCGGCCTGGTCCTTGTTGGCGATCCGGGACGGGTCGGTGTTCTCGTCAGCCCCGGTGGCCGCGTTCCGGTGGAGCTGATAGGCGGCCTCGATCGTCGGGATCGATCGGAGGAGCTTGACCGTCGCCGGCGCACCTCCCTTCCTCGGGCCGTTGTTCATGATCGCGACCGTGGGTGAGATTGTCTGCACCAGCGTCGGATGATTCGAGATGTCCATCCCGTGGTGAGTCACCTGGTAGAGGTCCACCCGGCCGATCTGGTCGACCGGGCAGACCAATTTTTTCTCGACGTTCCAGGTCAGGTCCCCGGCGTCGAAGAACGCGAATCTTCCGAAGCGGAAGCGGAACGCCAGGCTCCGCGCATTGTCCGACCCATCGACGGGCCGATCGGGCGGGGCCGACTCGCAAAGCGGGTTGTGCGAAGGCGCGCCGGATGAATCCGTGCGGGGAGCCTCGATCACTCGGCCGCCGGAAGCGAGCACGGTGGCCTCCAGGCCCTTGATCGGAAGCAGATCCCCAGGCCGGAGCGCCTTTCGCTTCCCTCGGCTCGCTGCCCGGTACGCTATGCCAAGCGGATCCCTTTCCCGGGGGCCATCGGGAAAATCCAGCCCGTGAATCCCGTCCTCAGGCAGACCACGATCCCAGAAATGGTCGATCCGAACCAGTCGGCTCAGCCCGCCGACGCCCCCGTAATGATCGGTATGCCAGTGGGTCGTGACAAGATGGTCGAGGTGGTCGCAACCATCGAGGTCTTTCAGGACGTGGAAGATCCGCTTCGGATCACGGTCATCATGTCCTGGCCATCCCGAATCGATCAGGATTGACTCGCCCAACGGCGTAACAATCAGGGTCGCTGCGCCTCCCATCACGTCGATGAACTCGATCCGGAGCCCCCGAAACCGAGTCGCCTCCTGACCAGCCGCCATCGGGCCAGCCGTCATTGCCATGACCAGGACCGCCATCACCATCTTCAAGCGTTTCACGATGTTCATTGGTATCCCTCTACCTCTTTCGCGGAAGTGTTCTATATCTCATCTGGAAGCTCGATCAGTCGGTGGTGGAGCAGACGCCCGCAATCGATCCTCGGCGCGGGGGCTCGCCCGTTCGAGGCATCGTCAGCGATCGGTATCAGGCGATCAAGAGGGCTGCGGTCGGTCTCTGATGAAGATTCTGGGCAGTCCCGGGATTTTTTTTGTCGTGCAAATCCCGAGATTACGGTTACTTGGAGCGGCCCTTCCCGAAATCTTCCCGCGCGGGGTCCACAGGGCCGCGAGGCTTTGTATAATAAGTGAAGTCGTGCCATGATCCCACTGCCAGGACCACGAGTGAAGTGTGGTGTCCGGGGTCGCGAAGGCGTTGCTGCCCTCTCTGTTAACGTTCCCCTGGAGATCGACCCAGGGCTTGCCTCGTACTCACCCGAGGCATGGAGTTCGCTCGCGTTTGGCCGTGCCGGGTCGTGTCTCCCTCTCTTCGTCCCTGTAAGAACGCAAGGATTCGCTCTTTCTCCACAGGGAGTGTTTCTAGCATGACTGATAGTACAATCCTGACCATCACCTGTGACGAAAAGTTCCTCGAGGGGCTGCGGGGCCAGCTTCACGACCAGTTTCCTGGCGCGACCCGGATGATCGTGGCCGGGACTGTTGATGAGGCGTGCTCGCTGCTGACCATGGCTCATCCTCGGCTGATTGTGGTCCACTGGCCGCGGATCGGTGGTCGTCTGGAGGAGCTGAACCGACTGCTCTGGGCGACGACCGTCCTGGCGCGTCAGATCCCAGTGGTCGTGCTCGCGGATCGATATCGGATCGACCAGGCAACCACCCTCTACCGGATGGGTATCCGCGAGTATATCAGCCGGACTCATCATGCCGACCAGTTCGCCCGGGTGCTGAACTCTTACATCCGTCTGGCGCCTGCGGGTCGATCGCATCCATCCCAGGCTGAGGATTCAGCGCAGTCGGCGAAACCCTGGACCGCCGCTTCTGCGAGAAACGCCAAGGCCAGGGTCGTCTGAGCCGATCCGATTTGCAGGGTTTGTCCGCGGCGTATTTGTTTGAATTTGCCGTACGCCGATCGGATCAGGGCCCCCTTGTTTATGTCGGCATCCAAGATTAGAATACTTCCCTCGCCTGCGCGTTCTTCAGGACCGGGGGAGTTTCCAGAATGCGGCGCAACTGGCCGGCCCTCGCGATCGTGCTGTTCGTCTTCGCCCCGGTCCGGGGGCAGGATGCCCTCTCGATGCTCGGGCAGCGTGTCGTCATTCGCTATCGACGGCCGCTGACCATCGGCGCCGTGAATGTTGAGCCAAAAGACTATCGTGCGTACACCGTCGATCGTGTCGAAGGGGACATGGTCTGGCTGGTCTCGGGGAGTGTCTCGGGCTGGGTACCGAAGGATCAGGTGATGACCCTCGACGAGGCCATTGCCTACTATACCGAGGACGTGCGCCACAATCCGAACGCCTGGAATTCCTATCTCTATCGCGGCTTCGTCTGGGACGTGAAGCACCAGTACGAGCGAGCGATCGCCGACTACACCGAGGCGATCCGGATCTATCCTCTCTGGGCCAACACTTTCAATAACCGGGGCTGGACCTATCACCGCCTGAAGAGATACGAGCGAGCGATCGCCGATTACAACGCGGCGATTCGGCTCGACCCGCATTGTGTCCTGGCAATCGTGAATCGGGGCTTTGCCCGCGAGGACACGGGTGACTACTACAAGGCCATTGATGACTTCAAGCGTGCGATCCACGAGGATCCGAAGTACGGCAGGGCGCACGGGGCGCTGGCCTGGCTGTACGCGACATGCCCGGATCGGAAGTTCCGTGACGGTAACCTGGCGGTCCGATCGGCGACGACGGCCTGCGAACTGACCCGGTGGAAGGACCCGGGCAAGGTCGCGATTCTCGCCGCAGCGTATGCGGAGGCGGGCGATTTCAAGAAGGCCGTTCAGTGGCAGCGGCAGGCCAATGACCGCTACCTCGACCCTGAGGATCGTCGGACAGGCCGGGAGCGGCTGGCTCTCTTTGAGGCGAAGAAGCCGTTCCGTGTGACGGCCGAGGCGATTCATCGGAGCGAGGGGGCGCCGGAAGCGGGCCACACCTTTGCCCAGTTCCGAGACCCCGATCAGGCGGCCCGAATCTTCGAAGAGCTCCGGGCGAGGGCCGGGCATCCGCCCGAGGCCACCTCCGGACACGAACGTGAGGTTTTTGAACGGAAACTGACGGCGGCCGTCGAGCACGTCGCCCGCAAGTACCACCTTCGTCGGCGCGACGTCCGCGCCATCTGGCACGCTGGCCTGGGCGACAGCGCCGCTGCGAATGCCTCGGGGAAGGTGCCGGACGCCTGAATGGATCGCATGGCGAGAGACCGGGACTTCTGCCGCGCGCCGGCATAGAATGGAAGAAAGGGGGCGTCCTCGATCGGGTCCCGAGCCGTCGCGGTGCGCTCTGCATTCGTCCGCCCCGCGAGGGAGATCCGCATGCCGCCTGTCCACGACTCCCTGTTAACCGGCCAGTCACCAATGACCGATCCGAGGTCGCTGGCGAGCTCGGTTCTGTTCCACCTCCTGATCGTGGTCCTGGCATGGGCGGCGGTTCTGAACGTGGCGCTGCCGACTTCGGAGCCGGAGGTCCGTCCGATCCGGGCCGAGATTGGGCCGGTGGACAACCGGGCCGATCCTCAGGCGGTTGCGGGCGAGGGGGGCGGCAGCCCGGGCGAGATCGGCGGGACGAGCCCGGTCCTGATCACGGGGCCCGACCCAAAGGATAGCCTGGCGGCCGTCGACCGGGATCCGGCCGATGCCCTCCTCGCAGAGATTCTCCCCACCACGAAGCCGCTCGGTCCTGAGACGCTGAACAAGGCCCTTCCCGGCCCGAAGACGGTTGGCCAGGGATTGATCCCCGGCTCCGGGCCCGGCGGTGGCGGTGGTTCCGGCGGTGGTTCTGGTGGCGGCGTTGGTCGCGGGATCGGACCCGGCACCCAGTTCTTCGGCGCCCGCGACCACGCCCACTCCTTCGCCTACGTGATCGACCGGTCCGGCAGCATGGTCAGCCATAACTCGCTCGAAGTCGCCAAGCGAGAGTTGCTTTCCAGCCTCGACCAACTCCCGCCGGACGCCGAGTTTGCCGTGGTCTTCTATAACATGACCCCCAGGATGCTTACGGACCCAGAGGGACACCGGGGCCGGATGGCTGCCACGGCCGCCAACAAGGCAAGGATCCGGGCTCAGCTCGTTTCGGTCGTCCCCGATGGCGGTACCGATCACATGGCTGCCCTCCGATCGGCTCTGGCGCTGCGGACCGAGGTGGTTTTCTTCCTGACCGATGCCGACCTGATGACCAACGGCGACGTGGACGAGATCCTCTCCGAGGCCGGGACGACCCGAATCCAGGCTGTGGAGTTCGGCCGTGGCATGAACCTCGGCGAGCGGACGCCCCTGCGTCGGCTCGCCACCACCACTGGGGGCTCCTATCTGTATATCGATGTGAGCAAGTTTCCCAGCACGGTCTCGGGATTCTAGCAGGTCCCGGTTTGGCGGCCGGCCCGCTGCCCCCTGGCGAGATCGGTCGGCCCTGGTGTCTAATCGCAGGAGCAGGCAAGTGCGGGGCTCGTCCGGTCGGCGCGAGAACGGGAACGAGCCCGTCCCGTCTTTGAGACCCCGGGTCGCATCGATCGCCAGGCGGGGTCTTCGACGCGTTCGATTTGCTTCGAGTCGTGCCGTTCTCTCCTTACCGGATTACGAGGTGCCGTCGCCATCGTCCGGAGGCCGGTCGTGCCGCCCGGGGGCGATCGTCGCGTCGGTCGTCGTCGCCCTGTGGGCGCCGGCGATCCCCATGAAGTTGGAGACGTGCATCATGAGTCGTTGGCGATATTTGGGATTCGCGTTGATCGTCTCGTCGTGCTTCTCGATGCCGGGGGATGTCTGGGCGCAGTCGGCCCCGTCGTCCGTGCAGGCAGCGCCCGGCGGCGCCGGGGCCGTTGCGGCGGCGACATCCCTCCGGGAATTCCATTACTTCTCGTTTATGAGCGACTCGGCATACGACCTTGTCGAGAAGATCTCGCTCTGGCTGGTGCTGGGTGTGGCGGTCGCCGGACTGGCGTATGCCGGCTGGCTGGTCGGGCAGGTCATCGGTGCCGATGAGGGGACGGCCCGGATGCGCGAAGTCGGCCAGGCGATCCGGCAGGGGGCCAACGCCTACCTCGGGCGGCAGTTCCGGGCGATCCTTCTACTGGTCTTCTTGCTCACCGGCCTGATCTGGGCGACGACCGAGGGCGCCGAGCAGGTTGCGATCGGCAGGGCGGCGGCCTTCCTCGCCGGCGCCGCGTTTTCGTGGCTG
>DAIDJI010000373.1 GCA_027451455.1 Planctomycetales bacterium
TGACGCCTGATATGGTCGGAGGCCACAGCTTCGGCGAGCTGGTGGCGCTCCACGCCGCCAACGTCCTGGATTCGGACGACCTGGCCGTTCTCGCCTCGGCGCGAGGGCAATTGATGCTCGATGCGGGCCGAGGCGAAGCCGGCGCAATGGCCGCGGTACTGGCGCCGGCCGACGCGGTTGCCCGACTGCTGGGGGAGGTACCCAACGTTCGGATCGCGAACGAGAACGGGCCTCGACAGACCGTCGTGGCCGGTCTCGCAGGGGAGGTCGATCGCCTGCTACACCTCGCGGCCGAGCGTGGCGTGGAGGCCCGGCGTTTGAACGTTTCGTCGGCCTTTCATACGCCGATGGTCGCCGGAGCCCGCGAGCCGTTCGCGAAACGGGCGGCCCCATCGTTGCGACGATCGCCCGACCGGCCGGTCTACTCGAACATCGACGCTGGGCCCTATCCGGCCGATCCCGCCGCGATCGCAAACCGGCTGGGCGAGCACATCGCCAGCCCGGTCCGGTTCGCCGCGATGATCGAGGCCATGTACCGCGACGGAGCAAGAGTCTTCGTCGAGGTTGGGCCCGGGGCGGTTCTGACACCGATGATCGGCTCGATCCTCGAAGATCGCCCGCACCTCGCGGTCTCGTCCGACGCCTCGCCGACACCTGGCCTCTCGGCATTCCTCCGACGGCTGGCCAGGCTGGTCGTCGCCGGCGTCTCGATCCGGCTCGACCGGCTGACCGAGGGGCGATCGTCCAATCGGCTCGATCTCGATCGCCTGCCACCCGGCCCGTTTGCCGAGGCTCCCTCGGCATCGACCTGGCTGGTCAACGGCAGTCGGTCCCGACCGATCTCAGCACCCGAGCCCAGGCGGCTTGGGACCAGCCCAGCGCTCCCGATTCCCGCAGCCGCACCTCCGGCTTTACCCGCGAGGGAAACCCCCGTCGCACCGGCGTCTCCTCGACACGATCAAGGCCGCGGCCACCGCAACGGAAAGCCGAGCCCCCCCATGACAAGTCAACGTGCAGCCCTCCCAACCGCCCCCGCGCCTGGCGCGGCCGACCCGGTTCTCGAGTCGTTCCAGAAGACGATGCAGGTCTTCCTCGAGGTTCAGAAGGCGACCATGCTTGCCTACCTGAACGGCCGCGGCAGTGCCCCGGCATCGGGATATTCGGCCGCCCCGACCAACGGCTCCGTTCCCCACTCAACGCCCGCATCGGCCCCTCATCGAAATGGCGAGGCAACCACGCCCGAGCCGAGATTCTCGCGCGAAATCCCTGCGCAGGAGGATCGGCCGAGGCCGGCGGCTGCTCCGGTCCACGAGCATGTCAACGGGAACGGCCAGGCCTCCAGGGTTTCCTCGTCGCCGGCCGCGCCCGATCGCGAGGTCATCACAACGAGGCTCCTGGAAATCGTCCGCGATCGCACCGGCTACCCGATCGAGACCCTGGGCCTGGACCTCGACATCGAGGCTGACCTCGGTATCGATTCGATCAAGCGGGTCGAGATCCTGGGCAAGCTCCGGGACGAGTTCCCGGCGATTCGGCCGTCCTCCGATTCCTCCGACGCGATGGACGCCCTTACCCGAGCGCGCACCCTGGGGGCCATCGTCGAACGAATGCTCGCGATGGCGGGATCACGTGCTGAGAGATCCGGCTCGGAATCAAAGATCGAAGCATTGACCATTCGAGAAGAGAAGAAAGAGATCTCAGGCCAACCTGCTGAGGCCGTTGAGCGTCGAGTGCTGGAGATCGTCGAGGCACCCCTGCCGAAGACTCGTCACGGGCTGATGACAGGTGGCCGGGTCGTTGTCACCGATGACGGCCGAGGGATCGCTCGTGAGCTGGCTGGACGGCTGGAGTCGGAGGGAGTCGAAGCCGAGGTGCTTTCGGACGTCGAGTGGACATCGCCGGACTCGATCGAGTCAGCGATGGACGTGGTCCGGGCCCGGGGACCAATCGCGGGGATTGTCCACGCGATGCCGATGGGGGCCTCCGTCGATGACGTTTCCGAGAACGGAAGCTGGGCGGACCGGATCGATCGCGAGGTGAAGGGGCTGTTCCTGCTGGCGAGGGCCTCGGCGGCCGACCTGGAGACCGCAGCCGGCTCCGGAGGGGCCTGCCTGATCGCCGCAACCTCAATGGGCGGACGATTCGCAACGAGCGGCGATCGGCCGTTCTTTCCCGGACACGGCGGGATCGCCGGGCTGGTCAAGACACTCGCCCGCGAGTGGCCGTCCGTTAGGTGCCGCGCGGTGGACCTCGATCCCGAAGACCCGATCGACCGTAACGCCGATCGACTTACGGATGAGGTGCTGGCGGTCGATGGCTGGGCCGAGGTCGGCTACGACCGGGGTCGTCGCGTCCGGCTGCGGTCGATCGCGAAGTCGCTTGCCTCGGGCACTCGCGAGATCGAGCTGGCTCCCGGCGAGCCGGTGCTGATCACCGGAGGAGCACGCGGGATTACAGGACTCGTTGCCGCCGAACTGGCCCGCGCCTGGCGGCCGACACTCCTGATCGTCGGCACGACGCCCGAGCCGGTCGAGCCCGAGCCCGACGAAACGCGATCCCTGGTTGGCGAGGCCGAGCTAAAAGCCGCCCTTCATCTGCGGATGAGGAGCGAGAAGCGACCGGCAAGCCCCGCCGAGATTGAGGCGGCCTATCAGGCACTCCGGCGGGCACGCGAGGTCCGCGAAAACCTCGAAATCCTCCGCGCGACCGGGGCCACGGTTGAATATGCCCGCGCCGACGTCCGCGATCCGTCGGCCCTCGCCAGGGCCCTCGACGGATGGAGAACTCGGCACGGAGATCCGGTCGGCCTGATCCACGGCGCAGGGCTGATCAAGGACAAGCTTATCCGCGAGAAATCACCCGAGTCGTTCGATCGCGTGCTCGGGACGAAGGTCGACGGAGCGCTCAACCTGGTCCGTCTGGTGCGCCCCCATTCGCTCAAATTCACTGCGCTGTTTGCCTCGATCGCGGGTCGGTTTGGCAACGTCGGGCAGTCGGACTATGCGGCGGCGAACGAGGTGCTGAGCAAGCTGGCGTACTGGCTCGACCGACGATGGCCGGGGCGAGTCGTCTCGGTGATCTGGGGGCCGTGGTCGGGCGTCGGGATGGTCTCGCAGCTCGAAGGGCACCTCGGCCGTCAAGGGCTGGGTATGATCGCCCCCGAAATCGGCCGCGGGCTACTCCTCGACGAGCTACGATCCGGGCGCAAGGGGGACGTCGAGGTGATCTACGCCGGTAGCCTCGGGACACTCGAAGACCCCTTGCCCACCGTCGCCGAGGGGCGAATGGCGGAGGCCGTCCGATGACCGCCGATCGCCAGCTCGCGATCGTCGGAATGGCCTGGCGCGAGCCGATTACGCCGGCGATATTCACAACGGCCCAGGGTAACCTCATCGCGGCCGCGCTCGAAGACGCCGGGATCGCGATGAGTGAGTCCCCGAGCCTGACCTCTCTGCCTGATGCGATCGAATCGCTCGGAAGTGGTCGGACCGATCGCGCCATCGTCGGCGATGAAACGTCGGCCCTTGTCCTGAAACGCCGAGACGACGCCGAGCGCAATGGCGATCGGATTTATGCGGTGATCCTGGGGCGAGTCGATGACACCGTGATTAACGATGTCCCTGTCATCATCGGGACTGGGCTTCCCGTCTGGATCCGCGCAGCATTGTCGCTCTTCCATCGCGTGCATCCCACCGATCTCGATGCCGCCCGCCCCTGGATTCATGCCGGACATCCGCCGAGGCGCGTGCAGGTCGAGGGCTCGATTCTCCTGGAAGAGCACGCCGATTCGGCCGACGGCCTGCAACCCGGCGCCCTGATCCGATGGGATTCCGAGGCGATCCTGCTTTCCGCCCGCGATCGCGAGAGATTGGCTGAGCGCCTGAGATCGGTCTGCGATTGGTTGCGTCGGCATCCCGGCGTCACGCTCAAGGATATTGCCTACACGCTCAATTGTACGGATGGAAAACATCAGGATGACATTAGGCTCGGCCTGGTCGCCGCGTCGGCCGAGGATCTCTCGGAGAAGCTGGCCGCGATCCTGGGCCGGCTGGAGGATGCATCGAAACCGACCATCGGCGATGGCCGGGG
Source organism: Planctomycetales bacterium (assembly GCA_027451455.1). GTDB lineage: Bacteria > Planctomycetota > Planctomycetia > Isosphaerales > Isosphaeraceae > JAKAUH01. Next base: position 4,090 of record DAIDJI010000373.1, read on the forward strand.
CGTCTACCACTGGGACAATCCGCTCGGGCGATCCGGCGGGCTCGCCTTTCTGTTCCCCGGCGAGGGCTCGCAGTATCCGGGAATGCTCGCGGATTTGTGTCTCCATTTCCCCGAGGTTCGGCGTCAATTCGATGTCGCCGACCGGATCGCGGTCGACCAGGGCGACGCGGTCCGTCCCAGCGAACAACTCTTCGGCGGCGAGGCCCTCTGGACCGCGACGACGGCCGTCAACCTGATCCTCAACGCGCAGTGGGCCATTTATCAGTTGCTGGCGCGATTGGGGCTCGTCCCTGATGCTGTCGCCGGCCACAGCAGCGGCGAAATCCTGGCCCTTGCGGCGGCCGGCGTCCTTCAAGCGGATGAGCAGCTCGAGCGACAACTCGGTCGGCTGGGTGCCATCTTCCGGGGGCTCGAGACGGCTGGCGAGATGCCCGAGGCGAGGCTGGTGGCGATCGCCGCCGATCGAGACCGGGCCGAGGCCGCCTGTCGGGCCGTCGGCGCCGATCGGGTCGCGGTCGCGATCGATAACTGCCCGCACCAGGTCGTCCTGGCCGGACCGGCGGAGGACGTCGATCGGGTGGTTGATCACCTTCGTGCGGCGAATATCCTGGTCGAGGTTCTGCCCTTCGACCGTCCCTATCACACTCCCGAGTTCGCCGCCGTATCGGGCCCAATCGCCGAATCGTTCGCCGGGTTGACCTTCCGCGAGCCGAGACTTCCCGTCTACTCGTGCGCGAGCCGCGACCGAATGCCTGACGATCCCGAGTCGATCCGCCTGCTGGCCGTCTCGCAGTGGACGCGCACCGTGGCCTTTCGCGAGACCATCGAGGCGATGCACGCCGACGGGTTGAGGGTTTTTGTGGACGTCGGCGCCCGGGGCAACCTGGCCGGGTTCGTGCAGGACATCCTCCGCGGGCGTCCGGCGTTCGCGATCGCGGCCAACCTCCCGCGTCGAAGCGGTACGACCCAATTGAATCACCTGGTCGCTTCGCTCTTCGCGCAGGGGATCGACGTCCGACCGTGGTTCCTCTACGCCCGCCGTCGCCCGCGTCGGATCGACGGGCTCCTGGAATCGCCCGCGAGGTCAATCCCTCCCCTCAACGAGCCGCTGTCGTTCGACTCCGAGTGTTCACCGTCGATCGAGCCGGCACTCCACCCTCGGCCAATGATCGAGACGGCAACCCTACCGCTCGGGCCTCGCTTTCGATTTCTGGTCGAGGAGGAAATCGCATCCACACCAGCCACCGACGTCGAATCGACGATGCTCGCCTTCCAGGAAACGATGCGTGCGTTCCTCGAGACGCAGAGGACCGTCCTGGGTGCCTATCTGGGCGAGCCGATCGAAAGCGACGAAACGAACCCAATTTCCGAGCCTGGTCCCTGGCTGGGCGAGATCAGCCGGCTGGTGCCAGGATCGGAGGTTCAATCGATTTACGTCCTCGACGTCCGCCGCGACCCGATCGCCGAGCATCACACGCTCGGCGGGCGGAAGGTCTCGGCGATCGATCCGAGTTTGAGGGGCCTTCCGGTTTTGCCGTTCGCCGTGATGGCCGAGATGGCGGCACAGGCCGGAGCCATGATCGTATCACCGGATCTCGCCCTTGTTCGACTCATGCAAGTGAAGGCCCATAAATGGGTTCGATATGAGGACGAGCCGGTCCTTGTCGAGATTCGAGCCTGGCGCGAGGCGTCGGACGATCCGGGCGAGGAGCGTGTCCGGATCTCGCTCTACAATCGAGGGCGGGGCGGACGAT
>DAIDJI010000374.1 GCA_027451455.1 Planctomycetales bacterium
ATCAGCCTCGGCCATACCGAAGACTGGGACACCTACTGGTCAACGGCTGCGTAGGGCCAACTTCGAATGGGGCACCCTTCCCATCCAAAATTTCCAGGACGAAGCTTGAATTCGTTTTCAAGAGGTAAGATCTATCCGGCGAGGCAGGGAACCGCTAGGCTACTCGGTCGCCGGCCGTGATCCGATCGCGGCATGGCATGCTATGGCGGGAGCGGAGGCGGTGCCGGGCCGCCAGCGACCCGGCGGATCGGTCGCGATCGGGGGGCCATCGTCCATGGGGCTGTTTGACTTCCCGCGGATCCACGTCTGGGGGACGCACTGGATCAATGTCGCGACCGGCAATAACGATAGCATGAGCCCCGGTACCGAAGGGGCGATCACCTCCGACTCCGAGCAGGTCCGCGCCGTCACCGCGGGCCGATCCGACGCCGAGTTCGCCGCCTGGATGGAATCGCTTGGCGCCGCCGGCGGCCCGACCTCCGGCTGGATCAACGCCCAGTGGAATTATTACGGGGATATGTCTTTCCGGTTTACCGACGTTCGTGTTCAGTCGATTCAGATCGGATATGACCGGCTCATCTCCGAGCCGTCGGAAGATCCGCTCGTCGGTGCCGCGGTCTACCTCAACGACGCGGTGATGTGCGACACCAACCCCGAAGGCTACGATACCACGCAGATCTTCGCCGAGGCGCTGGAAATCCGGGCGCCCGGGGCCCTGGCCGGGACCGGAACCTTCCTCAGCCGGAAGCCGACCCGAGCCGCGACCCGGTGGCTCAACTGGTTCCGCAACATCAACTTTCACGGCACTGCCTTCCCGAATTCCAGTGGAGGCGCCGGCGGGGCCTCCGCGACGTTCCAGCACGGAGTGGCCGTCGAGAAGGGGGATCTGGCGCACGCCCCGCGCGAGGGCGACGCCTACGACGAGGTCTTCCATCGCTTCCTCCCTCTGCCGGCCTCGCCGGGCGCCTCGGCGATGGCCGAGGCCCTGCGCCGAGAGGACGTCCAGGGCCTGGTCTTCCGGTACAACCTCTACCTGACCTATCCGCGGATCACCGACCCGGGCCTCGCCGAGATGTTCCGCCGTGGCGAGAAGGCCGAGAACCCGGCGATCGGCCTGCTGGTCGGCACGATCGCCCCCTGGCTCGTCGGCGAGCCCGAATCGATCACGATGGGGCGATTTCTCCGACCGGCCAACTCGTTCACGAACTCCTACCGGATCGGCGGCCCGACCCCGCCGAAGCCGTACTACCTATCTCCCTGCGTGGCGCGGGTGGACCAGGAGGCCGGGAAGATCTCGATCGACGTCGCCAACTGCCTCCCCGAGATCGGCTCCGACGGGATGAAGTACCGGATGGGCGAGGTCACCCTGGGCGTCCGCAAGGCGACTCCGCCCGGCACCAACCCCGCCGACAACACGTCGCCCGTGACGACCCTCGGCACAATCACCAACGATCGGGAGACCTACCAGCTCCTCGGCGGCCTCTTCGACGTCGACTACGGCGCCCTGCCGCCCGAGCAGAAGAAGCTCCTGAACGACGACGGGTACGAGATGGTCCTGGCGACCTCCGATTGCGGAGTCCTGCTCTACGAGCCGGAATACATGGTCGCGAGCGATTGCGAGTGCAGCTACCTCGACGACCTTCCCCCCGGGAAGAGCTGGGACGATGCCGACGTCCGCGAGGCCCTGGAGAAGGTGCCGGTCCCCGCGCTCCGGGGCGAGGTCCCGATTTACGTCCGGCGCCGGGGGGAGGTCCCGACCGGGCCCGTCGCGCTCTCCGTCGAGCAATGGCAGTTCACCCCGACCGGCGACCCGAACAACCTCGGCTACTACAATTACCCGGTCCAGCTCCGCTCCGAGACGTTCGAGGTGCAGGGCGGCGGGCCGACCCCGTATCGGCTCCGGCCCCTCGGCGGGCCGGGCATCTCGTACTATCGTTTCGTCGGGCCGGGGCAGTGGCCGGCCGTGATCGACCCCGCGACGTTCGCCAACCTGAGCTTCGCCGAGAACATGACGATCCTCCGCGTCCTCCCCTACTGGGACGACTCGAAAGTATCCGACGACGACCTGACCTTCGACCTCGTCTATCGCGAGGTCTTCCGCTATTACAAGCTGATCTTCCCGGCGATGAGCCGACGGCTCGACATGGCCGACCCAGCCATCTGGGCCTCGCCGACCGCGGCGTCGTACGTCCTTCGGATGATCGACCCCCGGCTCTGGGAGACCTACAACTACATGCCCAGGACCCGCGACCTCTCGGCGTCCCGGCGCCGGCTGGTCGAGCGGTTCTGCCGGAAGGTGATCGCCGCCCACAGGGGCGCCGCGATGGCGCCCTCGCCGGCGACCGCGCCTGTGCCCTGAGGGCCCTTTCACGATCCCCGAGCCCGACGGACCGATCCGCCCCTTCCGCACCCTCGACGAACCACGGGGAGGCCCCTTGCTCCGCATCAACAAGAAGACCGGCGAGATCCCGACCGACTTCCGGGACGATTACCTGGAGCTGCTCTGGCTGCTCGACCAGGCCGCGGGGCTGGAGCACGCGCTGCTCGTGTCGTACCTCTACGCTCTCTTCTCGATCAAGGACAAATACAAGGAGGTGCGGGGCGACCTCGCGACGCGGTCGTACCTCGAGCACTCGCCGAACGGACGGGGTGGGACCTCGGTGCTGAAGGAGCACGACAGCTTCCTCGACGTGGCGCTCGAGGAGATGCAGCATTTCAGCCTGGTCAACCGGTTCCTCGCCGATCTCGGCGCCGCCCCCAACCTGACGCCGCAGGTGTATCCCTACTCGTGCGATCTCTACCCGTTCGACCTCGCCCTGATCCCCCTGACGCGATACGCCTCGGCGACCTACCTCTGGATCGAGGCCGACGCCTGCGCGCTGAGCCTCGACCGCGAATGCGAGGGCAAGGGCGAGCCCCCCGAATTCATCGGGGAGGTCCGCGAGGTCCTCGCGAAGGGGAGCCATCGGCCGATCGACAGCATTCCGCGCAATCACCTGGGGAGCCTGTACCAGAGGATCGTGGCCCAGGTGCGCAAGGTCGCCGCATCGCCCCCCGCGTTCCTGCCGTCCGGTTTCCCCTGGGGCGACTGGGACGAGCGGATGAACTGGATCCTCGACCAGGGCGAGGTGGCCCATTATCGGTTCTTCCGGGGCGTCTTCACCGGCGAGGCGTTCGGCGTCCCCGACCCGTGGAAGCGCGGCCGGGATTATCCGTCGTACAACTTCCGGAGGCTCACGGCCTACCCGGGAGCCGACGACACGATCCCCAATGAGGACGCCCGCCAGCTCGCCTGGCTGGCGGACCTTCATTACTGGATTCTCCTGGGCCTGCTCGACCAGGGCTTCCGGTACAAGGAGCTTCGGCTCCGATACGCGGCGATCGACGCGATGACCCTGGGCCTCTGGGCGCTCGGCCTGCACCTCGCGCGGGTGTACCAGGTGGGCGTTCCGTTCGACCCGTTCTCCACCCAGATCGAGATGGGTCGAACTCCCGAATTCGCGGCGGCGGTCCTCGGCCTGCTGATCCAGGAGGCCCAGGATCTGGCCCGCACGCTCGGTGCCCGGGGATTGCTCCCGTCCGACTACGACCCGACGCTTTTCCGGGTGCTCCTCGACAACCTCCAGGGCGCCCACGCCCTCGACGGATCCGGGCGGCTGCTATAATGAAAGCGAATCGGCCCGGCTCGGGTGTCCGGGGGGCCTGGCCCGTCGACGATCCGGCGCGAGGGCCCGCGCCCCTTGGGAACAGGGAATGTCCGCGACCACGGCTCCCCGGATCGATCGCGACGACGAGACCAACTCGCTGCTCGCCCGTCGTTCCTATCTGTTCTTCCTGGCCGGCCGATTCCTCGGCACCCTGGCGACCGGTTCGCAGTCGGTCATCCTGGCCTGGGAGGTCTACGAGGTCGCCCGGCTGAGCCGGACCGTCTCGGAGGCCGCTTTCGCGGTCGGGATGCTCGGCCTGGCGCAGTTCCTCCCGCTCTTCGCGCTGACGCTCGTGGCCGGCGAGGCGGCCGACCGCCACGATCGCCAGAAGATCCTCGCGTTCTGCTATCTGACCCAGTTGACGACCGCCGTGATCCTGGCGATCCGGTCGGCGAGCGGCGGGGGGCTCTGGCCGATCTTCGTCGTCGCCTCGATCTTCGGCGCCAGCCGGGCGTTCTTCCACCCGGCCGCCGGAGCGCTCGCCCCCATGCTGGTGCCGCTTCGGCTGCTGCCCCGGGCGATCGCGACCAACTCCATCGCCGCCCAGCTCGGCAGCATCCTCGGACCGGCCCTCGGCGGCCTGCTCTGTCTGGCCTCGCCGACGCTTGGTTACGCCGTGAGCGCTGCCCTTTATGCCACCGCGGCCATTTGCGCCTCGATGATCCGGGGCGAGACTCGTCCAGCCCATCACGGCGGCCGATCCCGCCTCGAACAGATACGCGAGGGGCTCGCCTACGTCTGGCAGAACAAGCTGGTTTTTGGGGCCATCTCGCTCGACCTGTTCGCCGTTTTGCTCGGCGGGGCCACCAGCCTTCTCCCGGTCTTCGCTCGCGACGTGCTCGACGTCGGTTCGGAGGGCTTCGGCATCCTCCGAGCAGCGCCGGCGGTTGGGGCGATGCTGGTGGCCGGATTCCTGGCCCGGCACCCGATCCGACGCCACGCCGGGCCGAAGATGCTCCTCGCCGTCGGGCTTTTCGGGGCGATGACGATCGTCTTCGCCTGGTCGCGATCGTTCCCGCTCTCGGTGCTGGCGCTGGCGATCCTTGGCGGGGCCGACATGGTCTCGGTCTTCACCCGACAGAGCCTCGTACAGATCGCGACCCCCGATCGGATGCGGGGGCGCGTCTCGGCGGTCGCGACGCTCTTCATCGGAGCCTCGAACGAGCTCGGCGAGTTCGAAAGCGGCGTCGTCACGCGGTTCCTGGGACCCGTCGCCGCGGTCGCCTTCGGCGGCTTCGGCGCCCTGGCCGTCACTCTCTCGTGGGCCCGGATGTTCCCGGCCCTGCGGAACGCCGATCGTCTGGGCTGACTGGGGCCGAGATCACGCCTCATCGTCCTCGCGACGAGCCCGTAGAAACCGTCGAACCTTCGCCGAGGCGCGGTCGAGACCGCGGTCGGTCGGCGTCGGCCGGGGATGGCGGCGGATCTCGCCGATCGGGTCGCGCGTCCGCTTGCGCTGGAGAAGGTGGCCGCTTCGGGAGCCGTCGGGCTCGCCTGGGGGCGTGTAGTCCTTCCAGATCCCCGAGTGGCTGCGACGCTCGTAACGCGCGGCATCCTCGGGGCCGGAGGCATCGCGCCAGGGGCCCATCCAGCCGCGTTTGAGCCGGGCCCGGCAGGTCGTGCAGAGATAGTAGCTGGAATGCCGGGCCAGTCGGCGGAGCGACCATCGCGAGCAGTTCGGGCACCGCTTGCTCAGAACGATTTCGGCGACCGCGGCGATCAGGCAGAGGACCGAGAGAATCACCGCCGCGCTGATGGCGATCACGCGCTCCGGCGAGTTGAGGACCCGGGGCAGGGCCATCGTCCCACCGACGAAGAGAATCGCCCACATCATCTGCCCGATGGTGAAGCGAAACCGCCGTCGGGGTTTCATCGGCCAGCCTCCCGGTTTGGGACATGCATCCAGCTTGATCGTAGCCCAGGCGAGGCGGTGCGGCCATCCGAAAATCCGAATCCGAACGCGGTAGTCAACCCTCAGACCCTCAAGAGCGGCCTCCGGCGATCACCAGCTTGCGGAGCAAGACCTCGGGGTCGGCCGGCTTGGTGATGTGGTCGTCGAAGCCGGAAGAGAGGGGCGAAGAACGGGTATCGCGGCCGCGCAAACGGCAGACGCGTACGACGGCGAGGAGCCGGGAG
>DAIDJI010000375.1 GCA_027451455.1 Planctomycetales bacterium
GGGGGGAAAGTCTGACCTACATTTCGGCGGAGTTGAGCCGGTCATGAGAGTAGGTCAGGCTTTCGAGCCTGACCCGGATTAACGGGGGCGAAAGGAGAAGTCGAGGCGTGGAAGTACCGCGGGTCAGGGGGGAAAGCCCGACCTACTTTCCGCCGGAGGTGAGCCGGGCGTGCAGCCGTCGGAGCGCATCGCCGGGCGCCTCGTATTGCAGGGCCTCCGACGCCGAGGGCTCGATCCAGGCCGCGGCGAACGGCGAGAGGGCCGAGAGGCGTCGAAACCGGAGACACGGACCCGTCGCCAGCCACCGCGCCGCGGCCGGAACGTCGAGCAAATCGTTGAGGACCTCGCGACGAGTCTGGCGGATCAAGGGGTGATCGGGACAGGCGGCGCGAACCATCGGGAAGAGTCGCGTGGCCACCCAGTTCATCCCGCCGACCCGAACGCGACGGCCTGGCTCCGGGTTTCGAAGGACCATCAGCGCGTTCGCCGCGACGTGCCGGAACCGACGAGCCAGTAGCTCGCCGCGGTCCAGCCCTTCGAGGACATCCACGTCGAACTGATCGGGATGGAGCAGGGGGGTGATCTCGGCGGGTTCGAGTCCGTTTCCCTCGATCGGCAGTCGAATCGACCAGCCGAGATCGGCAATGGCGACGTGGAGGTTGCGTCCGAACCGCCGGCCGAGTCGGGCCCCCACGGCCCGCGCCAGGGCCTCGCACGCCGCCCGATGAAGCGGGACGTGAAAGGTATAGACGAGCCCGGAACCGTCGGGCGCCGGAGTTTCCTCGACAAGCGCGCCCTCGGCCGTCGGAACCTCACTCACGCGATCCTGCGCCTCGATCAGCTCGACAATCACCGCGGCGGCGTCGCGCGCGAGGCGAAGCTCCTCGGCGAGTCGATCGCGGACCGCGTCCGGCCCCTCATCGCCGATCCGCCTTGCCACCGAGGCGCGAAAGGCCGCGAGTTCGCCCGCCAGCTCCGACGAAAGCGAGGGCCGGTCGCTGGTCCACCGCGGCAGGTTCGGCTCGCCGCCGGTCGCCTTCGCGTGGACGAGCCCGCCCTCGATCCGCGAGACCTCCAGCGCCCGGCCGTCGAGGACGAACCGATCACCGGGCGTCAGCCGGTCGGCGTAGGCCGCCTCCAGCGTCCCGATCGCAAGGCCGTCGACCAGCACCCGGACCGATTCCTCGGTCGCGATCGTCCCGACGTTCGACCGGAACCACCGGACGACCCGCCCATTCCGGACGCCGAACCATCCGTTCCGCCGCCAGATTCGGGGCGCCGTCCACCGAGGCGCCGCCCCCGGCTCAGGCTCGAACGCCCCCGCGGGCGCACTCAGCTCGCCCGCCAGAAAGGTCAAACATGCCTCAAAATCTTCACGAGAGAGCCCGGCCATCGGCCCGGCGCTCCGGATCAGCTCGAAGGCCGTGTCGACCGACTGCTCGCCCGAGCAGGCCATGCCGACGAGCTGCTGGCAGACGACGTCGAGGGGCGTCGCGATGGTCGGGAGCGGCTCGACGCGTCCCTCGCGCGCCGCCCTCGCCGTGATCGCGGCACCGACCAGCTCCGCGGGCGTCGCGGCCATCAACAGCCCACGCGAGGCCGCCCCGCGACGATGCCCCGATCGACCAACCCGCTGCACACAACGCGCCACCCCGCCCGGCAGTCCAACCTGCACGGTCAGGTCGGCCGTCCCGATGTCGACGCCCAGCTCCAGGCTCGTGCTGGTCACCACGGCACGAACCTCGCCCGACTTCAGCCCCGCCTCAATCGCCCGCCGACGCGCCGCGTCGAGCGCCGAATGATGCGCGGCAATGATGGGAACATCGTCATTTCGAGATTTGAGATCATGAGTGATCTTTTCAGCAAACGCCCGGGTGTTGGCGAAGACGACGGTGGTCCGATTGGCGTCGATCCTTTTGCGAAGTCGACGGAGCAGCCGGCGATAGCTGAGCCCGCGATGCGGGACTTCGCCGGGTTCGATGAGGCTTTCGACCTCGTATTCCGTGGGGGGAGAGCCGGGTGACGGGGGCGCCAAAAGTCCCGTGGAGTCTCGTGAGGTCCCGAATAGGAACCGGTTGATGGCTTCATCGGCCCGGCAGGTTGCCGAGAGTCCGATTCGGCTCGGATCGCGTCGTGCCCGGGCCGCGACCCGTTCGAGTGAGACGGCGAGGTCAGCGCCGCGCTTGGTCGGAGCGAGCGCGTGGACCTCGTCGATGATGATGGTTTCGAGGCTTCGCCAGTGGTCGCGCCATCCCTCCTGGCTGAGCAGCAGCGAGAGGCTCTCGGGCGTGGTGATGAGGAGATGCGGCGGATCGTCGCGGAGCTTCCGGCGCTCGTAGGCTGAGGTATCCCCGGTCCGGACGCCGACCTTGATCGGGCTCGCCACACAATCGAGCCGGTGCGCGACCCCCTCCAGGGGCGCGGCGAGGTTGCGTTCGATGTCGTAATTGAGGCTTCGGAGCGGCGAGACGTAGAGGCATCGGAGCCCTGGAGCAAGGGTCCCGGCGAGGTGCTCTCGGACCAGCCGGTCGATCACCGCGAGGAAGGCGGCGAGCGTCTTTCCGGTCCCGGTCGGCGCGATGAGCAGGACATTTTGACCGGCCGCGATCGCCGGCCAGGCGAGAGTCTGTCCGGGCGTCGGGCCCTCGGCGAACGTCGCCTCGAACCACGATCGGACGGGCTCGCAGAAGATCGAGAGCGACCCGGGATCACGGGCCTCGGCATCATCACCTTGCATCCGAACGCCGCGAGGCATCCCGGCCCCGCCGTCCTCCTGGTGTCCATCGAGCTGACCGACTCGGGATTCCTATTCTAGGCGCTGAGGGCCCCATCGATAAGCTCGGAGGCATTCCGGCAATCGTCGGGAAGACCCTTGTACCAGTCGCGCCAACGACCCGGCTCGTCGCCCCAGGTCATCCCCGAGACCATTCGCAGGGCCCAGATCGCTTCCTCTTTCGGGATCGTGCCGGCTGAGGAGGCAATCGGGTCAACGCCTTGGCCCCTCGCTGTCGAGGTCCGCACACTCGACTGGAAGAGGATCACGAAGAGCATCGCTAATAGCCTGCCGATCATGGCGGCCTTGCCGTGAGGGCCGCGGCCCAGCGTCGCGACCATGGCGATGAAGGTGCCCAGCGACTCCAGGAAAACGGCGACCAGTCCCCGGAGGATCCATTGCCAGTGTCGGACCGCCCGCTTGTACCCGAAACCGGAACGAACCGCCGTCCACGATCCGCGCAGATCGGCCCCCCACGCCAGGCTCCGCGGTACTGGTCCCAGAGCATCAACGTGATCACGAATCCGTAGAGGAGAGTGGATTCCCGGTCGGCCGAGGTCCGGGCGTTATCCAGGGGCCGGTCTTATCAGGTTCGGCTCGTCGATCTGCTCTGGCCGCTCGCTCATGTTTCGGCGTGTGGAAAAGGCGGCAGCCGGTTCTCGGAGGTCATCACTTACGATTTCTTACAAAGCGAGGTTTCCGGCGGCTCCGACCGCTTGAGATCGGAATGTCCTGGGCTCGCGACCTCGACAAACGGTGCCATCTCAGTCTAGCCTCATCGTGGCATGGATTATAATGGAGCGGTGCCCGTTGTGGCGAGGCTCGCGGTCGGTTCGGGATCGCGGCGTACGAATAGAACGTTGCCGATCCAATCTGGGGGCCCGGGGCGATGCGCGAGGGAGAGCACGGCGCGGAAACGACCGGATCCGTCCGGGGCGCCGCGACGCTGGGGCGACCGGTCCGCGGTCGGATTGCGCCGGGGGACATGGCCGCGTTTCGGCGTCACCTCGACGCCGCGACCCGGCGGTCGATTGTCACGCCGATCCTGGTGCTGATCTCGGGAGTTTGCTTCGGCGCGATGGTCTGGGCTGGGGGGCCGATCCACTGGCCGTTGGCGAAGGAGATGGTCGAGTGGGGCGCTAATGACGGCGGTCGTCTGGTCCTCCGGCACGAGTACTGGCGGCTTCTGGCGTGCGTCTTCCTTCACGGGGGGCTCCTCCATCTGCTCGTCAACATGTGGGGCCTGCTGATGATCGGGCCGCTGGTCGAGAGGATCCACGGCCATCTGGCTTTTGGCGTGATCTACCTGGCATCGGGGGTCGGTGGGGCGATCGCCAGCGCGGCAACTCCGCCGATCCGGGTGAGTGTCGGTGCATCGGGCGCCATCTTCGGTGTTCTGGGTGGATTGCTTGCGTTCCTGGTCCGGCACCACGGGGCGATTCCTCGGACTGTCCTGGCGCACCTGGTCCGGAATGTCGCCGTGATCGTCGGAGTGATGGCGGTCCTGGGCGTCCTGGTCGCGAACCTGGCGGTGCTTGGGGCCGTCGTCGCCGACATCGACCAGGCGGCACACCTGGGTGGGCTGGTCACCGGGTTCGTCTGCGGGCTGCTGCTGATCGGGCCCTGGCCGGTTCCGGCCTGCTCGCGGCACCGGCTCCTGATGCGTCGCCTGACGATCGCGGCCCTGATCGCCGTGGTGCTGAGCCTGGCCTCCTTCGCCGTGGCCCATCGCGACGTCACCTCGGTTCCGCCGTCTCGACGCCTCGACGACCTTGCGATCCGGATCGCTCCCGCGGTCCACGAACTCAACGCGATCCGCAAGGATCTCGCCCGCCAGGCCGGTCGCGACGAGTCGGTTGCAGACATTCCCGACGACGCCGCGGCCATCGCGGTGCTTGGAGGGCTCCGAGCCCGGGCTCAGGGCGTCGCCGGAGCGCTGGCCGGGGTTCGCCATTCCGCTCCGATCGGCGACGATCCCGACCTCTCAGCGATCGTCGAGGATCTCTCCCGGGCTGTCGAAGCCGTGGTCGCCCGCATTGGAGCCCTCGATCGATTCTTCCGTACCGGCGATCCCACCGCACTCGATGCCGCCCGCGAGGCCCTGGCGACCTCGATCGAGGCCATCCGACGCTGCGAGGACGACCGCCGCCGATTCCTGGTGCGCCACGGGCTGGAGACCGGTCGACTGTAGCCAACGCGTCTCTCGGATGGTTCACTGATGACTGGTCCTATGGCAAGCCCGACGACGATGGCCGGGAGGCAATCAAATGGCGAATGCGATCCGAGGCGGCTGGGGCTGGGTTCGAAGGGGGTTGGCCTGGGCGGCCATGCTCGGGGCCTCGTCCCCCGCAATGACGCATGCCGAACTGGACGAGTACGTTCGGAAGCCTGACCCAGCCTTCGCCTGGTCAGAGCTCGGCCGGCATGCCACCGCGGCCGGCCAGTTCACGGAACTGAAGCTAACTTCACAGCAGTGGAAGGGGATCACCTGGGAGCATTCGCTGGTCGTGTACGAGCCCGAGGGAATCCCCCGAGACAGCGCCTCGGCCGACTCGATGCTCCTCTTCATCACCGGGGGCCGAACCGGCGGGAAGCCCGGCCCCGGCGACCACGCCTCGATGTTCGCCCTGGCCCGCGCCTGCGCAGCACGGGTCGCGCTTTTGCAGGCGGTCCCCAATCAGCCGCTCCTCGGCGACAGGACCGAGGATGACCTGATCTCCGAGACGTTCGTTCGCTATCTTCAGACCGGCGACGAGGAATGGCCACTCCTCTTCCCCATGGTCAAGTCGGCCGTCCGCGCGATGGACGTCCTTCAGGAGTGGTCGCGACGAGGCGATCGGCCCGTCAGGCGGTTTGTGGTTACAGGAGCTTCCAAGCGAGGATGGACCACCTGGCTCACTGGCGCCGTCGACGACCGGGTCGTCGCGATCGCCCCCATGGTGATCGTCATGCTCAACCTAGGGGCTCAGGGGCCGAACCAGCTCAAGATCTGGGGGCAATACAGCGAGCAGATTCACGATTACGTCGAGCGAGGGCTGATGGAAAAGGCCACAACG
>DAIDJI010000376.1 GCA_027451455.1 Planctomycetales bacterium
GGTGTACTGGGCGGCCTGCCTGCTCAGCAACCGGCTCGCCCTCAGCGAAGACCAGCGCAAAGCGCTGGTCGACCTGGTCGTCGAGCAAACGCCACCACTGGGCCGATACGGCGATTCCGACTACGACGCGATCCTGTACCAGATCTCGCGAGTGCCTCGCGAAAAGCTCGTCGCGTTCCTCGACGAGGCGCAGTATCGGGGCCTGACGATCCGTTTTGAACAGGCCAAACGGATGGAGGCCGTCCTGTTCTCCGAGGGCTACCTGACCCCCGAGGAGCCAAAACGATGAGCCGCCGAAATCTCCGAACGGCCCTGGCCGCCGGCGTGGCTGCCGGGGTCGTCACCTCGGCGATCGCGATCGGCGGGCCGCAGCAGCAGGGCGGAAGCACGGTCGTGGTGCAGAAGGTCGAGGTCAAGACGGCGGAGGCCAAACCCGCGGCGAAGGCGTTTGCCCCGTTGATGAAGATCGCCCGCCCCGCCAACCTCGCTCAGACCTATCTGATACAATTCCGTCCGATCCTTCGCGCCGAGTATCACGTCGTTCGTGCGGTCTGCCGGCCGACACCCGAGCAGAAGAAGGCGATCGCGCGGGACGCCGAGAAGATGGTCCGAAAAGCGGCCGAGGATTACGCTGGGAAGATGAACCGCCCGATACCCCCGGCCCAGCGGGCGGCGCTTGATCCGCGTCGGCAAATCCGAGACGGTCTGGCCGACCTGGTCGCGAAGCATTGTTCCGGCGAGGCGGCCGATCGCTATCGCCAGGAGATGGCACGTCGCGCGGAGGCTCGCAAGCGCCTTGCTGCCCGGAACCTCGTTGTTTTACTCGACCAGCGGCTTATCCTCGCCCCCGAGCAGCGCGAGAAAATTGAGGGCTCGTTGATCGAGCACTGGGACGACTCGTGGTCTCCATCGCTTCTCTCAATCGGCACGAACACCCGTTATTTCCCGGCGATCCCCGACTCGTACGTTGCGCCGTTCCTCAACGAGGCCCAGAAGACTGTCTGGCAGGCGACTCCCCGGGCAAACTTCTTCTCGAACTCTTTCGACAACCGGGGAGTTATGCGGAACGACCCGCTGGAGGACGAGGAATTGCGAGAGGCCCGGCTGGAGGCCGAAAAGGACGACCCGAAGCCGGCTCCGAACGCCAATGGGCCCGTCCTGATCTTCGACGCGGGGGCCGTGGCCCCGGCCGCGAAGGCCGCCGTGAAGACGAAGAAATAGGGGCCGACCGACCGCATTCGATCGATCGAGAGAATCGCCATGCTCCATCGACCATCCCCGTTCCACCGCCTGATCTCGGTCGCGGCGCTCCTGGCGGTCGCCGGCGCGGGGGAAGCGGCCCGCGCCCAGGTTGTCGAGAAGGCGGCCCGGCCGGTAATCGCCCGGAAGAACAATGAGATCCATCTCGATTCCTTCATCTTCGGCAACCTGGGCGTGGGCAGTGCCGAGGCCACTCGATCCCAGTTCGAGTCGCAACTGACGCTCCATGTCGAGGAACTGGCCCGGATCGTCGAGCTTGGTCCTCCCCAGAAAAAGAAGCTGCTGCTGGCCGGTCGCGGCGACATGAAGCGATACTTCGACCGGATCGAGGAGGTCCGTCAAAAGTATCTCTCCGACCCGAACTTTCAGTTCAACGCCCGGGTACAGCAAATCTGGCAAGATCTTCAGCCGCTCCAAACCTCCCACAACTCCGGTCTCTTCGGCGAGGGCTCGCTCTTCGCCAAGACGAAGCACGCGACGCTGACGCCTGACCAGGCAAGGAAGGCCGAGGAAGTGGAGCGGGAACGAATGCTGTACCACTACTGGAATCGGATCGACCTCGGCCTCGAGCTGGTTAACCTCGATGTCGGCTTCACGGAAGACCAGCGCGCTCGTCTGATCGAGTTGCTCCGAGCCGAGACCAGGCCGCCCCGTAAAATGGCCAGGCAATACGACGTTTATGTGGTGTTCTACCAGCTTGGCCAGATCCCCGAGAAGAAAATCCGACCGATCTTCGAGGATTACCAGTGGCCGCTCATGGCTCGAGAGCTCCAGCAGGGGCGCGCCCTTGAGCAGTTCCTGAGGCAACAGGGGTTCGAGCCCCACGAGCCCGAGGCGCCGCGGTCCCCCGAGGCGAAGCCTACCACGAATCGTTAGGAGGCCAGAAAATGAGCGAGCGACGATCGATCCAACAGGCCCTCTCTCGGCTCGCGCTGGCCGCCTCGACCCTGGCCATCGCCGTGCCCTCGGCGATCGCGCAGCCTTCGAGCCGATCGGGCGAGGTCGTCCCGCGCGATGTTCGCGAGATGTACGACCGCGGCCTGCAATATCTCGCGAAGAACCAGACCGATCAGGGCGATTGGCAGCAGGGCCAGCGCGGGCCGGGGATCACCGGGATGGGGCTGATGGTCTTCCTCGCCTCGGGCGAGGACCCCAACTTCGGCCCCTACAGCAACAACGTCCGCAAGGCGCTCCGGAGCATCATCCGCGAGCAAAACGCGACCACCGGAATCATGGGCGACTCGATGTATCACCACGGCTTCGCCATGCTCGGCCTGGCCGAGGCTTATGGAGCCGTCGACGATCGCAATCTCTGGCCCGACGGCAAGGGCCCACGGACGATCGGTCAGGCCCTCGAACTCGCCGTCCGCGCCGCGATCACCTCGCAGAAGAAAAACCCACTTGGCGCCTGGCGCTACTCGCCCGACGCCCAGGACGCCGACACCTCGGTCAGCGGCGCGGTCTTCGTTGGGCTGCTGGCAGCGCGCAATGCCGGGATCGAGGTCCCCGACGACGCGATCAACCGGGCGATCGCATTTTACACGTCGATGACCTCGGCCGGCGGCGAGGTCGCGTACGCCGGGATGGGCGGCTTCGGCGACTCGCTCGCCCGGAGCTCGATCGCCACGCTGGTCTACTCGGTCGCCCGCCGGAAGGACCTGAAGCAGTACCGGGCGACGCTCGACTACCTCAAGCAGCGGATCGAGCAGGCCGCCTCGTTCTACCCCGAATACGGCCGATACTACGAGGCCCAGGCGCTCTTTCAGGGGGACGTTCTCGCCTGGGAGAAGTGGAACAAGCTCCTCATCCGCCAGCTCAAGCAGCAGCAGCAGGCCGACGGCAGCATCCCCGGTCAGTTCGGCAATGATGTCGGCACGGCGATGTCTCTGCTCTCACTGGCGCTCAATTACAAGTTCCTGCCGATCTACGAGCGTTGAAACGATCCCAGAGATTGGCAGACCGCTCCGGTGACGATCAACCGGGTCAGGATTCCAGAAGGACCCACGCGATGAGCCGCCGACGTTCGACCTTGATCCCCGGCCTCCGCCCGGCCTGGGCCGCCTGGTTCGCCTTGCTCGCGGTTGCCTCCCTCGCCCGCGCGGAAGGCCCGAAGCCGGCGGCGACCGTCCTGCACCTGGTCGACGGCGGATACGCCGCGGGCGAGCTGCGCGACTCGGAGAAGACTGGTGTCCTTCGATGGCAGACGCCCTCGTTCGTTGAGCCCTTTGCATTCGACGTCAAGGCGGTCAACCGCATCCAGTGGCCGCCGCCCGAAAAGATCGAGCGGCCCGCCGGGGATTACTGCTTCGAGCTGGCCGCCGGAGACGTCTTGTTCGGCACGCTGGCCGCGCTCGACGACCGACGCGCTGAGCTGATCGTTCCGCGGCTGGGAAGGATCAAAATCGACCGGGCGAACCTGCTTCGGATCTACCGCTGGCGCGACGGCGCCGACCTGATCTACCTCGGGCCAAACGGACTGGTCGGCTGGCACGAGCCGGCCGGGCAGAGCCACTGGCGCGAGGAGTCGGGCCAGCCGACCACCGACCACGAGGGCTCCTCCATCCGGGGCGACTTCGGTCTGCCGACGCGGGCGGTCATCGAATTCGAGCTCTCGTGGAAATCCAAGCCCGACTTCGTCCTGGCGCTCGGCGTCGACGACCGCGACGCCTCGGTCAAGCGCGCCTTCCGCTTCGAGGCGTGGGGCGGCGACCTGGTCGTCCAGCGCGAGCTGGAGCAGGAGGCCGACCTCTCGGTCGTGCAGGAGGTCAAGAACGGACCCGGCCGGACCCACTTGCAGGCGTACCTCGATCAGGAAAAGGGCCGAATCCTCGTCTTCTCGCCGAGCGGGACGCAACTGGCCGACCTTCAGGTGGGCAGCGGGAAGGCACCCGCAATGTCTGGCCTGTATCTGGCGAACATCCGCGGCGACGTCCGACTGGAGTGGCTCCGAATCGGCCGGTGGAACGGCGAGATCCCCCGCGAGGTCCGCGTCGACCAGGCCCGCATCCATCGCGCCGACGGGTCGATCACCTACGGGACCCTCACCGGTTATCGCCCCGAGCCAAAGGCGTTCGTCGTGAAGACGGAGAAGGGCGAGCAGATGATCGCCGCGGCCGATGTGAGCAGCGTTTTTCTCTCGCCCTTGAGACCGGAGCCCTCGCGAATGATTCGGGCCGTCTATCTCGACGGCTCGCGTCTCAGTGGCGAGCTGCAACGGATCGACTCGGGGATGCTGGTGATGAGGGTGCCGGGCATCGAGGGCACGACGCGTCTCCCGATCACGGCCCTGCGGTCACTGGTCGGCATCGCCCGCGGAGCGAAGGAGCCGACCGGCGATCCGCTCCCCCGGCTGGAGACCGGCGGCGTCCGCCTGATCGGCCAGCATGAAAACGGCGAGGAGTCGCCGACGTCCTCCTGTCTCGTCTGGCACCCCGCCGGCAGTTCCACCGCCAGCCACCTGAAACGCGGCGTCTCGGGGCGGATCTTCTATCGAGAATCGCCGGCGCCGACGACGTCGTCCGCCACAAAGCCGACCGGGATGCCCATGGGAGTGGTGATCCGACAGGTCAACCCCGGACAGCCCCCGATGGCGAAGAGGTTCGCCGACGCCTTGGCGAATTCGACGTCGACGACCAGGCAAGGGCCGCAGTCGCTCTATCTCCGCAGCGGCGACGTCGTCACGGCGATCATCACCCGGATCGACGAGAAGGGTGTCCACTTCCAGTCGTCGATGACGACCACCACTTTCGTTCCGCACGAAAAGCTGAAGGCCGTCGAGCTGGCATCATTGACCAGCCTGGTGGTCCGGCTCGGTAACTCGAAAACCGACCGCCTGCTCACCCTTCCCCGGATGCAGAAGGCCAGCCCGCCGACCCACCTGATCCGGTCGCGGAACGGCGACTACCTCCGCGCTCGTCTGGTCGGGATGGATGAGAAGGTCGTTCGGATCGAGACCCGCCTGGAAGAAAAGGATCTGCCGCGCGATCGGATCTCCGAGATCATCTGGCTCCATCCCGAGGAGTTGAAGCCGGACTCGAAATCCTCAACAGACACCGGCCCCACCCTCGTGCAGGCCGTTCGGCGCGACGGGATCCGGATCACCTTCCATGCGACGAGGTTCGCCGATGGGACCCTCTTCGGCACGAGCGACGTTCTGGGCGACACTCACATCCGGATCGCCGAGATCGACCAGCTTCCGATCGGCGAGTCGATCCGCGAGGCGGCCGCGCAACTGAAGTACGGCCGATGGACACTGCACAACGCCCCCGAGCCGATCGAACCGGAGAATACCGGGCCCGACGGTGGGTCGGGTGCATCGGGGATCGAGTCGGCTCTCGTCGGCAAGCCGGCTCCCGATTTCGACCTGGCGCTGCTGGATGGCAAGCGCTTTCGCCTGTCCGGCAGCAAGGGGAAGGTCGTCGTGCTCGACTTCTGGGCCACGTGGTGCGGGCCCTGCATCCGGACGATGCCGGACGTCGAGAAAGTCGCCGCCGAGTTCGATCCGAAGGCCGTCCAGCTTGTCGCCGTGAACCTCCAGGAGTCGCCCGATCAGATCCGGAAG
>DAIDJI010000377.1 GCA_027451455.1 Planctomycetales bacterium
GCCTTCAAGGAAGCCCGGCGGCTCGGCCCTGGCAAGGTCGTCGCGGTCTGTCTCTCCGGCCGCGGCGACAAGGACGCTTATGAGATTGCCCGGCTCCGCGGCGAGCCGATCTGAGCCGAGGTCGCGGAGCCAGGTCGCATGAGTCGGGTGACTTCGTGGGCCGATCGACTCGCTCCCGACACGATCAACACCCTGAGGCGGGCCGCCGAGGATCGGGTCGAGGATGCGAGTCGATTGGTGGAGCGAAAACGATTCCTGGCCGCGCTCTACCTTTTCGGGTATGGCGTCGAAATGGTCCTGTCCGCGTCCTATTTTCGGAGCGCGGGTTTCTTACCGAACCAGCCGATCGACGGAGACACACGCCATCGTCACATGGCCAAGGCCAGGCAGAGGAAACGGGCAACAGGCCAGCCGCTGATGGAACAGGATCCTCACCCCCTGGTCGGCTGGGCTCGGCTTCTTCGATGGCAACGCTCGGCTTCTCCAGAATTGACTACGCGCGAGGATCAGGTCCTGAAGGAGGCGATCGAGCGAGCGGAGCTAGTTTACAAGTACTGGCGGCCCGAGCTGCGCTACAAGAAGGCAGATGTCACGATGGACCAACTGGAAGAGGTGCGGAGTTCCGCCATCTGGTTCATCAAGAACCGAGATTCTCTCTCGGGGAGGGACTGATGCCAGTCATCCGGGGACGGTCGTCTACACGCCCACTCATGGCGGAACGTCGCGCCGAACTCAAGGGACGGCTACGCAGGGAACTGGACGGTGAGGGGGCGCCCGGTGGTCCGCTTATCTTCGAGATACCCCTGAAGCAGTCGGATAAATTGGACGTAATGGTCGTCTGGGATGAATTTGAAGGTGTTTCCGTCGAGGATCGCGATGAAATCATCCTGGATGCCTACCGCGATCGGCACGATCGGATCTCGATGGCGATGGGCGTGACCTGGCGCGAGGTCAGCGAACAGAATCTCCTCCCCTATATGGTAATCTCCAACACAGAATACCTCCAACATCTCGGGGAAGGATCCTCGGTCCCTCCGATCGATACGTCGAAGCTTCGTGAGGCCAAGCTCCGGGAAGGGGGTATCGAACGAGGTGACGGCGTGATCCTTCTTCAATTCCCTACCCGGGCGATGGCGGAAGAGGCCCAGGCGCGGCTGGCGGCCCGCTTACCCCTTGCCGGATGGTCGGTCATGACGCAGATGGACCTGATTCCGTGAGCCTACCCCGCGCGGGGTCGCTCGAAACCGTAACGAGCCCGAAATCATTCCCATGAACCGAATCGACGCTCTGTTCTCCCGCCTTCGCGCCGAGAAGCAACGCGCCCTGATGCCGTTTGTGACGGCCGGCGATCCCGACCTGCCGACCACGGCGATGCTCATCAACGAGCTCGTCGCGCGAGGCGCCCACATGGTCGAGGTGGGGATTCCCTACTCCGACCCGATCGCCGACGGTCCGGTGATCGCCGCAAGCTACCACCGCGCCCTGGAGCGCGGGGTGAAGGTTGGACATATCTTCCAGACGTTCCGGACGCTTCGCGCGGAGGGCTCCGGCCGGTTCAACGAGACGCCGATGGTCGCGATGGTTTCCTACGCGATCATCCATCGGATCGGAGTCGACCGCTACCTGAACGACGCGGCGACCGCGGGGCTCGATGGCCTGATCGTGCCGGACCTGCCGGTCGAGGAGTCGCGATCGCTCATGGAGCGGGCCTCGGTCCGTCACCTGAAGCTGATCCAGCTCATCACGCCGACGACACCGAAGGACCGCGCCGTCGAGATCGCTCGGTCGACGACCGGTTTCATCTACTACGTTTCGGTGGCGGGAATCACCGGCGAGCGTCAAGGACTGCCGTCGGATCTGGTCGACGCCGTCGGCTGGCTCCGAACCCAGACCGACCTGCCGATCTGCATCGGATTTGGGATCAGTGGCCCGGACCAGATCCGCCAGCTTGCACCGGTGGCCGACGGCCTGATCATCGGCAGCGCGATTGTCCGTCGGCTGGCCGAGGCCGTCAACCGCCCCCGCGCCGATGTCGTCCACGAGATCGGCCAGTTCATCGGCGAGATGGCGAAGGTGCTGGAGACCGCCTCCGCCGGAGCCTGAGCCGAGCGATTCGACACCCCAACGGCCCGCGATGAGGCGGGCCGATATCGAACCTCTGATCACGACGATCGGTCGAGTCGCCTCAATTTTGGCGAGAAGATTATTGAACCTGCGGACGGATTGGGGTAAATATAGTCTGGGGCCACGGATCAAACACCGTGCCCGAGAAGATTCGATCGCCTGGCCCTCCTCCGGCCAGGTCTGCCTCTCCGGTCGCGATCCCATTCCGGGATCGCGTCCCGCCGTTCCGTAGCCACGGGCTGGATCGTCCCTGCCCGTTTCTCAACCGTTAACTTATTCTTGTTCCAGAAAGCGACCGATGGATCGGCCTCGCCGATTCTTCGTCCGTACGGAACCTCCGTCGCGCCCTTGCGGATCGTGGAACGATCGCTGGAGCTCACTGTACGTCACGGTGACGATCGCGGATCGATTCTCGGCGTCCGGAAGTTCCTGTTGCTGCGCCCACGATATCGGCGGTTCGTGATGCTGGCGCCTTTGGCTGGCATCCAACAGGTGGGTCTCGTTCGCCGACCATTCGGGCTCTCGGGAACGGCATTTCGTCCCGTCTCTGTCTCGATTGTATCTTTTCCTGGAGAGAATGTTCTCATGAATTCTCGTCGTCAAGGTTTCACTCTGATCGAGCTGCTGGTCGTCATTGCGATCATCGCCGTGCTGATCGCCCTGCTCTTGCCGGCAGTTCAGGCGGCGCGCGAGGCGGCCCGCCGCGCCCAGTGTACGAACAACCTCAAGCAGATCGGCCTGGGGATGCACAACTACGAGAGCGCGAATGGCTCTCTGCCGCCGGGCGAAAAGGGGTGCTGCTGGGGGACGTGGGGTGTCTTTATCCTCCCGTACGTCGAGCAGTCGACCCTGTTCAACGCCTGGAATTCTTACGGCCGTAACGTTCCCAGCGGCGGACCGTATGATGGTTACCTGCGTTACGCCGGTGCCGCCAATACAACCGTGACCTATTCCAAGGTCAATGCCTATGCTTGCCCGAGCGATCCGAACGCCGGCATCCAGCGCAACGGCGGCATCCGCTACCACAATTACGCGGTCAATTACGGAAACGTCGACCAGGCTCAGAATGCACAGTTCCCGGTGCCGAGCCCGACGATCCCGAATACCTTCTACACGTTCAAGGGGGCTCCGTTCACGGACATCGGCTCACCGGCGATCGACGATACCGGCTACGCGATCGATTTCGCCAGTCTGACCGTTACGCCGTTCGCCGGAATTACCGACGGCCTGAGCAACACGCTCATGAGCTCGGAGTTGAAGATCGCCAACCCGCCCAACGACCTTCGCGGCTACACCTGGTGGGGCCCCTCGGCGTCGTTCACGGCTCTCCTGACGCCGAACAGTAATCTCCCCGACACAATGGGCAACGGCGGATGCAGCGGGATTGTCAACCCGCCGTGCAACGGCGGGCTGAAGAACCCCAACGGTGGATACATGATGGTCTACCTCGGAGCTCGCAGCTTCCACCCCGGCGGGGTCAACGCCGGGATGTGCGACGGCAGCGTCCGGTTCCTCAAGAACTCGGTCAACCCGATCACCTACATGGGCCTCAGCACGACGCAGGGCGGCGAGGTCATCAGCGCTGACTCGTATTGAGGCTGGCTCCTCGGCCGTCGCGGACGATGGGGTCCGCGGCGGTCGAGCCTCCTGGCTCCCCTTTCGGATACGTCGCGTCGACGATAACCTGGGCCGAAGCCGGCCCGACGTCCCGAGGCCCGGCGCCCCTGGGACCGCGACCCGTGATCCAGAACGACCCGACGCCTGACGACCTACCCCTCCTGGCCCGGACTCCGGCCGCCTGGGCCGAGATCGCGATGAGCGACCCGAGGGCCCTCCTCAGCGATCACGCCTACCTGGAAAAGAAGGCCGCGGCCAACGCGCTCGAATTACTCAACCGGTGGCCCGAGCCGACCCGCCCCGAGGAGTGGACCCGCACCCTTGCCGCGGTCGCCAGCGACGAGGCCGGGCACCTCAGCGGAGTCGTCCGCCTCCTGAACGAGCGCGGGGGACAACTCGATCGCGTCCACCGGAACGATTACGCCCGCGATCTTCGCCGGCACGTCCGGAAGGGGCAGGGACCCGAGGAACTGCTCGACCGCCTGCTCATCTCCGCGCTGATCGAGCTGCGATCGTGCGAGCGGTTCCGGCTCCTCGCCGCCTATTGCGAGGGCCGCGACCCGGTCCTCGGGCGGTTCTACCGGCGCCTCTGGTCGTCGGAGCTGGGCCATTACCGGGTCTTCCTCCGGCTGGCCGGGGGCGTCGTCGCGGCCGAGGAGGTCGAGTCGCGATGGCGCGAGATGCTCCGGATCGAGGCCGAGACGATCGCCGCTCAGCCGACGGGCCCGCGGATGCACAGCGGATGGGCGGGATGAGCGGCGATCCCGGCCCCGGACCGTCCGCCTCGACCGGGTTCAGAGACTTCCGGCCACCGCCATCACGACCAAGACAATCGCCGCAAGGGCCAGCACGACGATGCCCAGGACGGGAGGCCCCGCGATGAGCCAGAAGATCGGGTATCTCAGGCGTCGCAATCGAGCGAGGACCCCACACCGTTCCATCGGGATCCCCTCGTCATCGGTTCCGGGCTCGTCGTCGGGCCCGGCCTCCCGATCGAACGGTTCGCCGTCGGCCGGGAGGAGTTCTTCATCCACCCGGGCCGAGCCGGGATGGAGGAGCAGGTGCACGGCCTTGACGGCCTCGTTCGAGGGTACCTGCAGCTTGGTGTAGCCGATCGCATTGCCGAGGAGCCAGTCCATGGCCATCAGCTTCGCATCCGCGAGGAATGCGGGGATCCCCTGCCGTTCGAGGTAGTCCCGGGCGATCTCGGCCTCGTCCTCGAAGAGGAACGTCCTGATGGTGGCGAGGGTCGAGGACGCGACGGGCGATTCGGCCGGGTCGTCCTCGAGGACATCGCGAGGGGCCGGATTCGTCGGGGCCTCCTCGAGCGGCTCGTCCAGCCCCCGGCGGCAGGCCGGGCACAGGCCGGTGGACATCGGGAAGACGCGCGTACGGCAATGCGGGCATTCGATCGGATCCATCGTGGGCTCCGCGGGATCTCCCCGCCGCGACGAGGGGCTGCGACAGACATGGTCGCGAGGTGATGCCGGAGATGGATGTTCGTGTGATCGGGACCCCGATATTCTGGCGGGGCCGTGGCGGGTCCGCAAGCCCGCAGCGGTCGGGCGATGTCCCGGACCCGGCCGTGGCCGGTCAGACCTCGAAGCTCTGGTGTAGTTCGGGGGTGTGGACGGTGTTCTGGACGAAGGGTTGAAGGACCGGGGTCAGGGCGTCGATCGCCTCGGGATCGCCGTGGACGAGGAAGGCGTTTTCGATGTTGCCCCCGGTCTGCTCGTACCACCAGCCGAGGTCGTTGCGGTCGGCGTGGCCGGAGAAGCCGTCCAGCACGTAGACCGCCGCGTTGAGGTCGTACCACTGGTCGAAGATCTGGATCCGCTCGACCCCCTCGGCGATCTGTCGGCCCAGGGTTCCCTCGGCCTGGTAGCTGACGATCACCACGGCGTTGTCGGGATCGCTCACGACGTGCCGCAAATGGTGGCGGATCCGGCCCGCCTCGCACATCCCCGATGAGGCGATGATGATCATCGGGCCCCGCATGTAGTTCAGCCGACGGGAGTCGTCCCAGCTCGCGCAGAACTCGACGTGCTTCGAGCCGAAATACAGGGGGTCGCGGT
>DAIDJI010000378.1 GCA_027451455.1 Planctomycetales bacterium
GGCCGGCTTGCCGACATCATCATCGATCGCGCCTATCCGCTGGGCCTTCGTCGTGAGGCGATCCGAGGGCTCTCGATGGTTCCCGATGGTGCCAATCGCGTGCTCGACCTGGCGAAGACGGGCAAACTCCCCGCCGATCTCAAGGCCGATGCGACCACGATTCTCTACACCTCGCCGGTTCGCGGCATCCGCGAGGCGGCCGAGAAGGTCCTTCCCATGCCGAAGCTGGCCGGCGGGCGCGACCTCCCGCCGATCGCCGAATTGATCCGGCGCAGGGGGAATCCCGGGCACGGCCGGGAAGTCTTCTTCCGCGAGGGGCAGAACTCGTGCGGGAGCTGCCACCGCGTGCAGGGACGCGGCCACTGGATCGGGCCCGATCTCTCGACGATCGGCGTGAAGTATGGCCGGGACGAGCTGATTCGGTCGATCCTCAGCCCGAGCGCCGCGATCGGCTACAACTTCCGGTCGGTCGTCTGTGCCCTCGACGACGGCCGGGTGATCACCGG
This sequence comes from Planctomycetales bacterium, assembly GCA_027451455.1. Taxonomy (GTDB): domain Bacteria; phylum Planctomycetota; class Planctomycetia; order Isosphaerales; family Isosphaeraceae; genus JAKAUH01. The sequence goes on from DAIDJI010000378.1 coordinate 507, forward strand.
GCTCCCGGTCGAGGAAACACCCGAGCGGTTGATCCTCAAAACGGCGACAGGTGAGCGCGTGACGATCCCGACATCGAGCATCGAGGAGCGCAGGACCAGCGACGTCTCGCTGATGCCCGACGGCCTCGCCCAGACCCTCACCGACGCCGAACTGGTCGACCTGGTCTCGTTCCTCTCGACGCTGAAGCAGCCGGTCGCGATTGTCGGGCAATATCAGGTGCTCGGTCCGCTCGCGAACGCGTCGAAGCTCGACCCAGGCGCGAAGCTGGATCTCGAAGCGACCGTGGACGACGGCCGGGGCCACAACCTCGCCTGGCGCAGGGTGAGTGCCAACGCCGAGGGATCCGTGGATCTCTCGGCAATGGCGTCGGGCGGTTCTCCGTCCGTTGCGTATCTCTATGTGCCGATGGTTTCTACCGTGGCGCAGCAGGCCCGGCTGGTGCTGGATACGAAGGCCGAGGTCTCGGCCTGGGTCGACGGCAAGCCGGTACACCTTGGGACGGTGGAGAGCGAGACGCGATCGGCGACGTTCGACCTGCCGGCCGGCTCGGTCTCGCTCCTGATCCGCCTGCCGATCCCGGCCAACGCTGTCGGCGGCGTGGGCCTGGTGACAACCATCGTGGCCGACCACTCGATCGGGTTCACGGCAAAGTAATCTGTCCGGATCCCAACGGGGACTGGCTCCGCGTTTTCGAGGTGCCGGTCCCCGTTTTGGTCGCGTCCCCGTTTTTTGTCAGGAAGTCCCCGCCACCCGCGCCGCGAGACGAAAGCTCCCGCCCGTGACGAAACCCAACGCCGAGACCCGGATTGCCGTCGCCATCCCGTGTTACAACGAGGCCGCGGCGATCCCGACCGTGATCGCCGCGTTCCGAACGACCCTCCCGGACGCCGAGATCGTGGTCTTTGATAATAACTCGACCGATGGCACGGGCGACCTCGCCCGGAGCCTGGGCGTCCGCGTGATCCATGTCCCCGAACAGGGAAAAGGTTACGCAGTTCGCGCCGCTTTCGCCGTACTCTCCGATTACGATGTCGTGCTCCTGACCGACGGCGATGGCACCTATCCCGCCGAGGCCGCCCCGATGCTGGTCGCGCCCGTGCTGGAAGGAACCGCCGAGATGACCGTCGGCGCCCGCCAGCCGGTCCCCGGCGCCGGCGCGATGACGATCACTCGACGACTCGGCAATCTGCTGATCCGGGCCGCGTTTACCCTCCTCATCGGCCGAGGAACCACCGATCTACTCTCAGGCTATCGCGGGTTCAGCCGACGGTTCGTCCGCGAGGTCGACCTGCGCTCGACCGGCTTCGAGATCGAGACCGAACTGGCCGGCGAGGCCGCCGCACGCCGGATGGCCGTGCTGGAAGTCTCCGTCCCCTACCACCCCCGAATCGCCGGCACCGAAAGCAAACTCCGCGCTTTCCGCGACGGCTGGCGCATCCTCCGGACGATCGTGGCCCTGTCTCTCCGCCTGCGAGGGATACGGGGGACAACCACGAAGAAAGGCGAATGACCGAAATTAGCGAGAGGAAGACGGAACCACGAAAATACACGGAGGGCACGAAACAAGACGGACAATCGGGATGTGGATCGACGGGCAGCTTGGTGTCGGATGTCGGGACAGGAGGACGGAACCACGAAATCTCACGGAGGGCACGAAAGAAGACGGGCGATGGGGACGGAGGGTAGAGTGGGGAAACTGATTTATGAGGAAGAGTCTTATCGGATCATGGGAGCCTGTTTCGAGGTTTACCGGATCCGGGGACGCGGATTCCTTGAAGCCGTCTATCAGGAGTGCCTGGAGATGGAATTTGCCGATCGAGGGATTCCGTTTGTCTCGCAACAACGGCTGCCGATCTTCTACAAGGGACGGACCCTCGGCCAGTTCTACAAGGCGGACTTCGTCTGTTACGGTAAGATCATCGTCGAGGTAAAGGCCGTCGCCCGCCTGATCGACGAACACCGCGCCCAGGCCATCAACTACCTTCGTGCGACGGACATGAAACTCGGCCTCCTGGTTAACTTTTGCGCTCCCGAGAAACTTGAATACCAGCGTCTTGTTGTCTGACCTCTTTTCGTGCCCTCCGTGTTCTTTCGTGGTTGCTCCGAATTCCCCTTTTCGTATTTCCTCCGATCCGAATTCCAGATCCAGGGTCTTGCTCATGATCAGACTCTCACGATGTCGAGCACTCGTCCTGCTCGTCTTCTCGCTTCTTTTCGTGGTTCCCGTGGTCGCTCGCGGCGAGATGCCGAAGGTGCCTGATGGGTTCAAGATCCGCCTGGTGGCCACTGTTCCGGCGGTGCAGTATCCCAGCCAGGTCGCCGTGGCGCCCGACGGCTCGCTCTTCGTCGGCGAGGACCCGATGGATCAGGTCGGCCCTGCCTCGAAACCGATCGACCGGATCCTCCTGTTTCGCGAGGGCAAGGAACCCGTCGTCTTCGCCGAGAAGCTCAACGCGATCTTCGGCATGGCCTGGCGCGACGGTGCCCTCTACGTCATGAACATGCCAAACCTGACAGTCCTCCGCGATAGCGACGGCGACGGCCGCGCCGACGAGCGGAAGGAGTTGTTCAGGGACCTCGGCCAACCCGCCGGCTTCCCCAACGACTTCAACGACCACATCGTCTCGGGCCTCAAGTTCGGGATGGACGGATATTTGTATATTTCGGTTGGCGACAAGGGCGTGCCGAAGGCGACCGGCCCCGACGGTCGGACGGCGCAGGTCCACGGCGGCGGTACCCTTCGCTGCCGCCCCGACGGGACGGGTCTGGAGGTCTTCACCACCGGAACACGCAACCACCTCGAGCCCAACCTCGACGATCGCGATAACCTGTTCACTTATGACAATACCGATGATGGACTCGGCTGGTGGACGCGGGTTACCTATCACATTGACGGCGGCTATTATGGCTATCCGTACGATTATCACAATCGCAAGGACCGGATACTCCCCCGGATCGCCGAGTACGGCGGCGGTTCGCCGTGCGGCGGGCTCTACTACGGTGAGGACGCCTGGCCCGAGAAGTATCGCGGCATGGTCTTCTGGGCCGAGTGGGGCAAGCGGTCGGTCCAGGCGTTTCGGTTCGTCCCCGATGGAGCCACATTCAAGATTGCCGAGATGATCGACTTCATCAAGCCAGGCGGTGTCGAGAGTTTTCGCCCGCTCGACCTGGCACTCTCGCCGGACGGACGGACGATGTATGTCGCCGACTGGTCGATGGGCGGCTGGGGCAACAAGACCGAGAAGCTCGGCCGCGTTTACGCCGTGACCTACGAGGGACCCGTCGCGAAGCCTCGTCCGCGCGGTCGGGACAGTGACCCGATCGCCGATCAGATTCGAGAGCTCGATCACCCCTCGTTTCACGAGCGGAGTCGGGCCCAGGCGGCGCTCGTGCATCGCGGGAAGGAGGCCCTTGGCCCGGCCATCGCGGCGCTCGAAAACGAGGCGACGCCCGCGCTCGCCCGTCGCCACCTGGTCTGGGTTGTCGACGCGATCGCCGGTGGGACGCCCGAGGCGACCGATGCGCTGGTCGTCGCGCTGAAGGCGCGCGAGGCGGATGTTCGAGCCCAGGCCGCTCGTGCTCTCGGCGAGCGTGCGACGGGAGGCCACGAGGCGCCACTCGTCGGGCTTCTGAAGGACCGCGAGCCGACGGTCCGGCTCCAGGCTGTGATCGCCCTCGGGCGGATGGGAGAGGCCCACGCGGTGCCTGCGCTGCTCGGGTCGCTTGCCGATCCCGATGGGTATGTCGCGTTCTCGGCGCGTCGAGCCTTGCAGCGGATCGGCCAGTGGCGGGCTGCGGCGAAGGGCCTCGATTCGCCCGACCCGAAGGTCCGCGCCGGCGTCCTGCTGGCGATGGAGGAGGTCTATTCGACGTCGGCCGTCGACGAGTTGATCCGGTTCGCCAGCAATGCGAAGCGTTCGGCCGATGAGCGCGTGGAGGCGATCCGGTTCCTGGCCGAGTCCCACCGGAAGCGCCCACCCTGGGACGGTAAGTGGTGGGGCACGCAGCCGGCCCGGAGTGAGCCGCCTGCGAAGACCATCGCCTGGGAAGGAACGGCTCGCGTTCTGAAAGCGGCCCGGTCGATGCTCCGCGACCCGTCCAGCCGGATCCGAATCGCCGCGATCGAGGCTCTCGCCGAGGCGAAGGACAACGACTCGCGCGCCGCGATCCGGTCGCAGTTCGCCGGAGAGAAGGACGCCGAGGTCCGCCGCGCCGTGGCCCGGGCGCTCGGTCAGCTTCGCGACAACGAGTCGATCGGGATGCTCGCCGCTGCATTTCGCGAGAGCTCGACGCCTGCCCCTGTCCGCGAGGCGGCGCTCTCGGCTCTTGAGTCGATCGGCGGGGATGCCGCCGTCGAGTCGATCGGCGTGCTGATCTCCGGTGATCGGCTCTCGCCCGACCTGCGTGTGCAGGCGATCGCGGCGCTCGGGCGAATTCACGACACCGACGCGCTCCCGTTCCTGAAGAAGACCCTTGGCGCCCAGTCGGCGGCCGTCCGCGCCGCCGGGATCGAGGCGATCGCAGCGATTGCCGAGGCCCCCGCGCCGCAGGGCTTCAATCGTCGCCCGCGTCGACGGCGCCCGCAGGCCCCTGCCCCGGCGCCGACCGTCCTGCCGGCGGACGTCCTCGCCGCGGTTCGTTCGCATCTGAACGATCCGGATACCTCGGTTCGTCGCCGGGCGATCGCCGCGGCGGCGGCGCTGAAGGACCGGGAAGCCATTCCCGCGCTGATCGCCGCGGCCGACTCGAACGACTCTCGGTTCGAGGCCACACTGGCGCTCACCGCCGTCCCCGACATTCGCGCGCTCTCGGTCTACCTTCGCGGGCTCGCGGATAAGAGCGCGGATCTGCGTCGTGCCTCGGTCTCGGCGATCGCGAGCCTCCGCGATCGCGCCGCGCCGGTGCTGGACCAGCTTGCCAGCCGGCATGAGCTTTCTCCGTCGCTGATCCCCGAGCTTCGTACGATTTTCGCGGGTCTGGCCCCGATTGCTCGATGGCGGCTGGTCGGTCCGTTCCCGATCGACGCCCCTGCCGTCCTCTCGCCCGAGAAGCCTGTCGACCCGTCGGCCAGCTTCGAGGGCGCTGATGGCAAGCGGGTCGCCTGGCGGTCGGCCGAGGCGATCGACGATCGCGGTCAGATCGACCTCGGCCGGATCTACAGCCCCGGCGACGACCTCGCCGCCTTTGGCTATGCCGAGATCCAGAGCGCCGTTGACCGCCCTGCACAGATGGCCGTCGGCTCCGACGACACGCTGACCGTCTGGCTCAATGGCCAGGAGGTCTACACGTTTGCCGACCGTCGCG
>DAIDJI010000379.1 GCA_027451455.1 Planctomycetales bacterium
CTACTCCATTCAACCCTGCACCCTGGGCGGTAGCCAGGCCAATGCGCCTCAGCGGTCATCCCCCAACCGCCCCCACGCATACCGCCCTATTCCCGGCTATGCCCTGGCCGCCGCCCGGGCGCTGGTCCTGCATTCGAGCCTCTCGGCCGGCGAGATCGTCCGCGAATCACTGGCGATCGCGGGCGGGATCGACATTTACACGAATGGCAACCTGACGGTGGAGGAACTGCCGTGTCCGACCGCGAACAGGAGCCCGGGCGCGAGCGCGAGCTGACGCCCCGGCAGATTGTTGCCGAGCTCGATCGCGATATCGTCGGCCAGGCGGACGCCAAGCGAGCCGTCGCGATCGCATTGCGGAACCGCTGGCGACGCCGGCAGCTCCCCGAGGACCTGCGGCGGCAGGTCACGCCCAAGAACATTCTCCTCATCGGCTCGACCGGCGTCGGTAAGACCGAGATCGCCCGCCGGCTCGCGATGCTCGTGGGCGCCCCGTTCATGAAGGCCGAGGCGACCAAGTACACCGAGGTCGGCTATGTTGGCCGAGACGTCGAGGGGCTGATCCGCGACCTGGTCGAGGCGGCGATTGTCCTGGTCCGGAATGCCGAGCGGGCCCGGGTCGAGGAGCAGGCCGCAAGTCGGGTCGAGCGTCGATTACTCGATCTGCTCCTGCCGCCCACCTCGCCGGCTCCTCCCTGGCCCGAGGGCGAGGCGCCTCAGTCGAGTGAGGCGGCCGATCGCCGCCAGCGCTCGCGGGAGAAGCTCCGTGCCCGGCTCGCTGCTGGCGAACTCGACGACCGCGAGGTGGAAATCACACTCCCGGGACGCTCAATGGCCCCGGTCTCAATCCTCGGCGCGGGGAACTTCGAACAAATGGAGATGGACCTCCAGAACATGTTCGAGAAAATCATGCCGAAGCCCTCGCAGTCGCGCAAGCTCACGATCCGAGAGGCCCGGCCCATTCTCCTCCAGCAGGAGGTCGACGCCCTGCTCGACCCCGAGAAGATCAGCCAGGCGGCCGTTTCGCTGACTGAGGAATCCGGGATCGTCTTCATCGATGAGATCGACAAGATCGCCGGTGAGGAGGCGGGCTCGGGCCGCGGCCCGGACGTCTCTCGCCAGGGCGTCCAGCGCGACCTCTTGCCGATCGTCGAGGGAACCACGGTCAACACCAAGCACGGTCCGGTCAAGACGGATCACGTCCTCTTCGTCGCGGCCGGGGCCTTTCACCGGTCGAAGCCCTCGGACCTTATGCCCGAGTTGCAGGGTCGGTTCCCGATTCGGGTCGAGATGCACGACCTGACCCGCGACGACTTCGCCCGGATTCTCCGCGAGCCCCGCGCCTCGCTGCTCCGTCAATACGAGGCGCTGCTCTCAACCGAGGGCCTCAGCCTCGAATTCACCGAGGAAGCCATCGACGTGATGGCCGATCTCGCGTTCCAGGTCAACCAGACGACCCAGAACATCGGCGCGCGTCGATTGCACACGATCCTGGAGCGGGTCCTCGAAGAGATCAGCTTCGACGCCCCCGATCGCGCCGAGAAGAAGGTCGTCATCGACGAGCCGATGGTCCGCGGGCGTCTCGAAGAACTCTCGAAGGACGAGGACCTGAGCCGGTTCATCCTCTGAACTCGGGACCGATCGTGTGGCTCCCGGGCGTGATCGAGGCCGGCTCGATCACGATCGCGACTCCACAGGCGCTGTGCCGAGGAGGTCGACCTTTAGCCGGCGGATACGGTGGTCCTTGACGTCGACGACGGTAAATTGAACCCCGTCGGCTCGGAAGGTCTCGCCGGGATTGGGGACCTTCCCGAGCAGGTGGAAAGCCAGTCCGCCGACGGTCAGATATTCGCCTTCCATTGGAAGGCTTAGCCCGAGCCGGTCGTTAAGCGACTCGATCGGTAGAGTTGCATCGACCTCGTACGTTGTCTCGCCGAGCGTGCGAACCGGGTCGTCCGGGGTGGGAACATCGTGCTCATCGTCGATCGCGCCGACGAGTTCTTCGAGCAGGTCTTCCAGAGTGACCAGCCCGACCACGCTCCCATACTCGTCGAGAACCATCGCGATCTGCCGGCGGTCGTTGCGCATTTCCTCCAGCAGTTCGAAGGCGTTCTTAGTCTCGGGGACGCAGTACGCCGGCCGGACGAGCAGCCGAGGGAAGACCGAGCCGAAGTCTTTCAGCTCAGCAAGCCGGGCGAAGAGATCCTTCACGTAGAGAATGCCAATGATGTCGTCGTGATTGGCGCCGAAGAGCGGGACGCGGCTGAGTCCGGTCTGGCGAAAGGTGGCCGCGGCCTGTTCGGCGGTTGCCGTCGAGGGGAGCGAGACGATCATGGGCCTTGGGGTCATCAGTTCCGAGACATCCGTCCGGGTCAGTTCGACGGTGCGCTGGAGCATGTCGCGAACCGGCTCGGGGAGGTCGGGTTCCTCGTCGTGATCGGCCTCATCCTCGCCATCTCTCTCGATTTCGACCTCAACGCTTGCGGGACGGTGGGGCGATTCGTCGGAGCCTGCCCACCACTCGACCAGCCGCTCGACCTGGCGGATGCCGAAGGTCAACGGCCAGGCGGCGGCCCGGATGGCGCCGGCGGCCGGCCAGGCGGCGTCGATGATGGTCTCGGCAAGAACCTTGCCGATCACCCCGGCGAGCACGTAGCCGAGCAGCCCGATCGTCATCACGACGAGGATCAGCCCCTCGATTCCGGCTCTCTGGCCCAGGGCCGCCACGCCCAGGCCGCCGATCCCGGCGAGGAGCAAGCCGGTGAGGACCGCCAGCGAGCTTGCGGCACGCTCGGTGCGGACGTCGAGGTGAGCGACCTCGTCGGCGCGGGCGGGGTGTCCCTTGCGCTCGCAGTGCTCCTCCAGCAACGATCGCGAGTAGGCGCGGAGCGCGGTGGTCATCGCGATCGCGAAGAGGTGCAGCGGCAGGAGCAAAAGGGCGGTCGCCACTGGCCCGATGAGGTTCAGCTCGAGCATGGCGAATGCTCCCTGGGATCGTGACTCGGCCTCGCCGTGTTGAGGTCGAACGGGTTTGAATGCCCAGCAGCGGCAAGCAGCTCTCCCTCTCGGCGCCGCATTCGTGCTGCGTCGGCCTCCGTTCGGTCATCATAGCCGCAGAGGTGGAGCAGTCCATGGACGAGGTAGAGCGCCAGCTCGTCAACCGGGTCGATACCGTGCTCAGCGGCCGTGGTTGTCGCCATCTCGGCCGAGACCACGAGCTCGCCCGAGAGCGTTTTGTCCTCGGGTGCCGAGAGCGGGAAACTGATCACGTCGGTCGGCCAGTCGTGGTCGAGGTGGGTTCGGTTGATCGCGTGGATGGCCGCCTCGTCAACGATCGCGATCGAGATCGAGGCCCGGCTGCGGCCCTCGGCCGCCATCACGGTCCGAACGATGGACGTCACTTTTGAGGGATCGATCCGCAGATGACCCTGGGTGTCGCTCAGCTCGACCTCGACGTCGTTCTCGGCCTCGGACCAGTTCATCACGGCCTCCCGGGAAGAACCGGGTCGTGGTGGTGCAGGAATCATGCCGTGCGGTGCTCGGGATACTTGACGCGTCCATGGTAAATGCCGATCAGCGATTTGATCAGGCTCTCGCGGATCTCGGCGATCTCGCGGAGGGTCAGGCCGCACTCGTCAAACTGGCCATCACGGAGCCGCTTATCGACCAGCATCTCGACCAGCCCTTCGATCCGCGCCGGGGTCGGCTCGGAGAGGGTTCGGCTGGCGCTCTCGACCGCGTCGGCAACCATCAGGATCGCGGCCTCGCGGGTCTGCGGCTTCGGACCTGGATATCGGAAGGCGCTCTCGGGAACGGCCGAGGCGTCGGGATTGTTGCCGTTCCGGCGGTTTGCCTCATAGTAAAAGTATTCGACGAGAGTGGTTCCGTGGTGCTGCTCGATCAGGTCGATAATCGGCTCGGGAAGGTGGTGCTGCCGGCCGAGGTCGACGCCGTCCTTCACGTGCCCGATGATGATCAGCGTGCTCATCGCCGGGGCGAGCTTCGAGTGCCGGTTGGTCCCGCCAACCTGGTTCTCGATGAAATAGTGCGGCTTGAGCATCTTGCCGATGTCGTGGAAGTAGGCGCCGATCCGGACGAGCAGGGCGTCGGCTCCAATTCGCTCGGCGGCGGCCTCGGCGATCGCCCCGACGGTGATTGAGTGGTTGTGCGTTCCTGGGGCGCGTCGGACCAGCTCCTGAAGCAGGGGGTGGGTGTTGTCGCCGAGCTCGAGCAGGCTGATCCCGGTGACGATCCCGAGTGATCCTTCCAGGAACGGCAGGCTCCCGCCGAGGAAGAAGCCAGCCATGAGTCCCCATCCAGCGCGCCAGAAGCTGTCGCTGCGGACGAGTTCAATCGGCTGGTCCTGCCAGAGACCGGTCGCCCAGGTCATCAGGAAATACGTGAGTGCCGCGGTCGCGCCGACCTTGATTAACTTGGTTCGGGTGCGAACCTCATTGAGCGTCAGGGCGCCGGCTGCTGTCCCGCCCATCAGAACAAGGAAGTGCGCCAGGTCGGTCCCCAGGGTTACGCAGGTCAGCAGCGAGATGGTGAACGTGACCATCAGGGCGAAGTTGGGATTGTAGGCAATGGCGACGATCATGGCGGCGATGGCAACGGGGACCAGCTCCGCGTCCCAGGTTTGCATGTTCAGGAGGCGGACGACGGCCGGCGCCATGAAGACCAGCCCGCAGATCAGGGCGATTCGCCGAGGGTCGTGGACGAAGCGGGTCTCGTGCCGATAGGCGTAATAGCCGGTTAGCAGATACAGCGCCACGACCAGAGCCAGGATGCCAAGTCCGCGACGGAGTCGGTCGCCCAGGCCGAGAAGTTCCCCGGCGCGCTCGTGTTCGAGCTTCAGCAGGATCAACTGCTCCTCGCCGATGGACTGGCCCTGCTCCACGAGGACCTCGCCGCGGGTGTAGATGTCGTAATGGTCGGGAACGCGCTCGCGCGCTTCCTCTCTTGCGTTCGCGGTGGCCTCGGCCTCGAAGGTGAGGGTTGGGGTGCTGTCGAGTTTCTCGGCGATCAGGGCGAAAAGGACCTGACCGACCTGGGGAGGGGTGAAGGCTCCGCAGAATTCCTGGAAGACGGCGCCGTCGGGCTTGGTCATGCGTTCGGGGATCACTCGCTCCAGGGCGACCTGCCGGGCTCGGGCCCGGGGCTCTCCCTTCTGTCGAACGGCGAGGATGCGGGCCGACTCCTCGTTGGTGGGCAAGGCACCGGCGCCGAGGATACCGTCGCGGACCAGGGGCCGGAACGCCGAGGCGATCTGGGCGTGGAGCCGATCGCGATCGGCTGGGGCGGCGACAGCCGACTTGATCGCGGCGAAGATCTCAGGGCGAAGTTTCCAGTTCGATCGGACTGCGTCGTGAAGTTCCTCGAACCGCCCGGCGCGGGAGATGGCGACGGTCAGGTCGTCGAGGCGGTCGGCCAGTTCGAGGATCGGCGCGGGGTCGTTGACCATCGCCGGCGGCACCTGGTCGGCGGCGGCCTGGCGCTCGTTACTGGTCTTGGTCTGGTTCCGCATCCGGAATTCCTTGACGTTCACCCGAATCTCGCGGTCAGCGCGCTGGCCGAGGCGATAGGTGAAGGGCGGCCCGGAGCCGTGAACGATGATGGCCGTTGCCAGGAGGGAAGCGACCACCAGGGCAAGCCGGCCGGCCCGATGGCGTTGGCGGGCCTGCCGGTCTTCCTTGAGCGAAATCGTGGCCGCCGAGGGGCGGAGCTGGGCGCGGGACAGTCGAGGACGCCGCTTGCCGATGCTCATTTCAGGGTCTCGGGACGGCGATCGGGAGGGGGATCCCCCTCCGTCG
>DAIDJI010000380.1 GCA_027451455.1 Planctomycetales bacterium
TGCGCCCCGGCGCGGCGAGCGCCGGCGCTCGCTGAGAGCCGCCATCGGCGGTGATCACCGCTGATCATCGCGAAGCCTTACCCTATCGAGCGGCCCGCGTCGGGTCGGCCGGGCTTCTTGAACATGGATTGGAGGTCGGGCTGCGCCGACTCCAATCCACGATCGTTGACGGCCGAGAGCCCGGCTACGGTCCGATCAGCCCCGTACTGGCCAGCACCTCGACGACCTTATCATCGCGATACACCACCGCGACCTGCCAGCGTCGTTTGACGATACCTCCCTCGTAGCGATTGCAGTAGAGGTAATCCAACTCGTCCCGATCGAGGAACGTGGAGTTGGCCTCGCGCCGGCATTCAAATCCCTCGGCCTCCATGAAGCGCCGGGCCTCAGCGAGGGGGGTGCCGATCGGGACCTCGCGCAGGACTGCCTCGACCATGCGTTGCGGCTCCTCGATGTTCCGCGTGGCGGATCGCGGGCCGGCGAATCCGACAATCGATACAACGACCAGCACGAGACATGACGCTCTCATCCGTGAGCCTCCGCCGGCTGACGACCCGGATCAGCGGGCGGCCGTGGGCCGATCCGCTGGATCGCCTCGTTAGGCTCTCTACAACCGTACATTGATGCGGCTACCGTGATACTCCTTCGCCTCACGATTGTTCTCCGTGTCGGGGTCCCAGACTTCGCCCTCCTCTTGCACGGCCCTGGTCAGCATTCGGGCGATCACGTAGGCGTCGCCGATCGTGGAACTCTGCCAGAAGGTGACATCGTGATTGCCGATCTGCCGTAGGAAGATGCGGCGGCCGAGATCGTGGAAGACACCCGCCCAGAATCTCTTCTCGGCGACTCCGGGGAAGCGCTCCTCCAGATCGAAGCCGATACCGGGCCATACCTCCTCTTCGGCGAATCGCCGGAGCCGCTCCACGAAGCCGCGTTCCTCGTCGGTGCGAGCCACCTCGCCCCCGACCTCTTGGGCGAAGGCGAGCAGCGTGGAGAAGCGCTGATTTGACACCCAGAGGAATTGGTCGCCCCGGGAGATCATGCTCGACACGCTCTCACCCCCCGCCGTCTAACGAAAAAGATCAGCGGCCCGCGCAGCGGGTCCGCTGGATCGCCTCGTTAGACGACGGATTCGCCGCCGTACTCGGCCAGGACCCGCTTGGCATGTCGGCGCAACCTCTTGACTGGGCACCGCGGAGCGTTCGCCCGCACAAACGCGTCGGTGTATTCGGCGAAGGTGGTGGCCGAGATCTTGAGCCCACGGAGCAGGTGCCGGTCCACATCGTAATTGAAGTATACGATCGGGAGCTCGCCGCCGATAGGCGCCGCCTCGATATCCCATGCGTCACAATCGCCGTCATGGCCGTGATTCAGGAGGACATAACGCGGCGGCAACCCTTCGGCGCGAAAGGCCGCGTTGAGGGAGAGGATATGCGCATGGCTCTCGAAATCATCGCCGATGCTGTTGAACCAGCCGCCGTAGGACGAGCAGGCCGCTGCGACCTCGATGAACAGCGACGGCACCGCGATCCGGAGGGCGGATTCGATCCGCGCGATGCTCTCGGCCGTGGGCGGGCGAGACGGGTACCACCCGGACGATCCCCACGGCTCGAACGCCGCCGGGAGCAAGTCGAGCAGTACGGCCTTCGGTAGGTACTCAGTGTGTGGGATCATTATCGACGGCTAACGACCAAGATCAGCGGCCCGCGCAGCGGGTCCGCTGGATCGCTCTGTTAGCTGAATCCATGCCCACCGCGGAACATTTGGCAGTGACTCTCGAAGCCGCCGAATATCGCCCGCTGCCCTCCACAATGCGGACAGACCAGCCGATCAGGCACGTCGACGCGGCTCTCCTCGAACGGCTGCTGACATTCGGGGCAATCTCCAGGCTCTAGCTCCACGGGGAGCGGGATATAGTATTGCCCCTTCGAAAGCACCTCGTCGAGCCTCGCCGCGACACCGCGAAGGAACGGATACGCGTTACGCGCCTCGGCCAGGAACGCCGAATACCAGCGTCGCCAGACATTTCGCTCGATGGTCCGAGGGATGTAGAGCCGGAAGTAGCACCGCGGACAGAACCACGAGCGGAATCCGTCGTCGATCGCCGGATACTCCAGCGCGGACCAAGGACCGAAGCGGAAGCTCGTCTCGACGCCCGCCCACTCGCGGCCGCAGTCTGGGCACGTCACTGGGAAGCCCCACCCCATCGGAACCGCCCCTCGCCTCCGACAGCTAACGACCAAGATCAGCGGCCCGCCGCAGGCGGGTCCGCTGGATCGCCTCGTTAGACGGGCTGACCCGGGAATTCGTACACGGGGGTCGCGAGCATCCGCGACGGGCGCGACTGACCCCAGACGATCTCGTGGATCCGCTCGACCGTCTCGGGGGAGTACAGCCTCTCGCCGGTGACTCGAGAGACGCGTGCGGGGACCCGCTCGATGACGATCAGGCCTCCGGGGACCTCGGCGATGTAGGTCACCTCCTGCTCCGAGAACTCCTCGGCGGGATACGCGGCGGACATTCACGGCCTCCTGCGGCGGTAGTCTTCCCACAGGGCGGGATCGGGCTCGTAGAGCGTGATGATCTTGACCAGGGGACGAGACGGGTAGCTGCATTGGATATGGAGCGGGCGATCGGCGAGGGTGAAGCCCAGCACCAAGCAACTCGGCCCGTACTTGTCGTCCGGGTAGTCCTCGATCACCTCGCAGGTCGCGACCGCCTCGCGCAGCTCCGCAACGGAGACGTGCCGCCGGATACTCTGGTCGAGCGCGTGCTGCGAGAACTCGAACGCTCCCGCGGCGACTTTCTCGCGGATCCCTTCGCCCAGGTCCATACGGCTGAAGCTACCAGTCGGGCGCCAGCTTGGCAAGCGACCCAGATCGGTCTAACGCCCAAATTCATCGGCCCGCCGCCAGGCGGGTCCGCTGCATCGCTTCGTTAGACATCCTGCGATTCAAGGACTTGTACGGCCTCCGCCTGCCCCGTCCGACACGCCGTATCGGCGGGGCGCTCGCCTCGGTAGTTGAGTAAGCCACGATCCGCCCCGTGGGCCAACAGCACGCGAATGGCCTCCACGTGGCCGGCGAACGCCGCGCTGTGGAGCGGCGCATAGCCTTGGGGGCGGGTCTGAGCGTTCACGTCCGCACCGGCCTCGAGTAAGGCCTCGCACACCGCCGCATGGCCGAGCATCGCGGCCGAATGCAACGGCGTGAAGTCGTTGTTCCGCGCGGCCCGCGGATCGGCCAGGACAGGTGAGGCCAGGAGGTATCTCACGGCGTCGACGACACCGGAAGCGGCCGCCCAATGGAGGGCCGTCAATTCCCCGGGATCGCCGTCGAGTCGAACCGCCAGCCCGCCATGATCGGCGACCAATCGTGTGAGCGTCGCGACGTCCCCGGCCTTGGCCGCCGCCTGGACAGCGATCGCGATCCGGTCAGCCATGCCTGTCTCTCCGTCGTCTAACGCCAAAGATCAGCGGCCCGCCGTCAGGCGGGTCCGCTGGATCGACTTGTTAGCCGGGGCCGCTCACTTCCCGCGGCGCCTTCAGCCTGCGGCCCCGCGTCCCTGCTCCTTTCCTCGGCTCCCTACGAGCATTGACTCACCTGGCGAACCGGCCACTCGGGACAATGACGGCAAATGAAATAGAAGATCGAGCCGGCATCCCCTAACATCAATCCATGGGCATTGATGATCGTTTTAGGCCAAGGGTTGGCCAGGTGCTTCTCCTCCACGGGGAGCCAACGCCGGAAGGTCCCTCCGTCGAACTCCCAGCTCGCTACAGACAGCAGATGCCGCATCGATCGCCCACAACGGCAGACCGGCGTCTCGTCTCCCTGAATCCAGCTCGGATAACCGCCGATCTTGGTGCCCGGGCAGGTGCTTAGCTCCCATTCGTAGAGGGTCGAGGGCTCGTCCAGGATGTCTTTGCCCCAATAATCGAGCGGCCGTTCCCCGGCCCGCGCCCCCAGTAGCTCGCGCGGCGACCAGCGCTCGATCTTGTCCCGGCAATCCTGCTCGAGTTCATCGTAGGGCGGGTATTCGGTGACGCGCTCCGGCAGCAATACGCAGGGAGTTGGCAGGTAGCAATCCTCTGCAGATCGTGGAGGAGGGATGTCCTCCAAGAGGTCCGGGGCCTCCCCCCGCCTGTGCCAATAGACGCGGTGCTCCGCCCAGGGGTGATGATCCTGGGGACACCAGAGGAGCTGGAACAGATCCTCTCGCTCCGGGAAACCCAACTCCGGGAATTCCTCCTTTCGCAACTGGAGGATGCTGACCAGCGGCGAACGGTGCTCGTCGCAGACCGGCCAATCTCGACCCTTCGGCCAGTAGAACGCTCCGCCGATCTTGCTGCCGTCGCGTGGCGGCTCGGGACCACGTCTCGGATGCAATCGTACGGCGGTCCTGGCTCGCCCGGCGAGTTCGGGCAGGAGGCGACCGACATCGAGGCAGGGCGGTTGCGTCGTTCGTTTCGCCCCGGGCCCCAGGGCTGAGTCTGGATCGATTGGGGGAGTCACGCGGGGATTCCTTGGAATTCGGCAGGCTCGGATGACGGCGGCTGCGCCACCCGAACCGAGCAACCAGAGAGCGTGCCTGCGACTGACTATCATGGCCACCGCATGGGATTCTCTGCCTTGGCCTCGCGCCGCCAGACAACGCGGCTAACGACCAAGATCAGCGGCCCGCGGAGCGGGTCCGCTGGATCGCAATGTTAGCCGCGCCCCCCACCTCCTCGGAATTGAAGGCTGCGAACGATCCGCTCGCAGTCGCGCAATTCTCCGATCTCGCGGCCCGATTCGCAAGTGTAGGTGACAAAGGCGAAGTTGCGGCCATCCGAGACCTGCCAGACACGCAGGAAGTTCTCGTCCCAGGCGAAGGTACCCGCGGCCAGGCGCAACGGAGAGGACTCGACGACCACGTCTCGGGGGGCGGTCAGGCCCCGAGCATCTCCGAACGAGTCAACCATATCCAAGAGATCCTCGGGGGTGGGATCAGGGATCGTGCCGCTGACGTAGAGGGCGACGGAGAACTGGAGTGCGCCGACCCCATCGCCACGAGCGAGGGTAGCCGGTGGATCATTGGCCTCGACCGAGTCGGTGATATCCTCCCAGCCACGTGGCGCGACGACGGAGAAGGAATCGAAGGTGATGCAAGGCATCCGTCCTCCGCCCGCTAACGACCGAATTCAGCGGCCCGCGCAGCGGGTCCGCTGCAATGCTTTGTTAGCCACAGACTATGCCGACCAGACCTCGGTGCCAAGCGGTACGTCCGACTTCGGCAGACCGACCACGATGGGATAGGTGCCCTGCGGGACGTTGAAGCATTCGATCCCGTCGATGGTCGCCTCGACCTCCGACCCGTTCGGGCGTCGCAGGCGCAGGGCATCGCCGATTCGGAACCGCCCGTCGCCCTCGGGCACGATGCCGGGGACGAGTATTGTGCCACGACCTCGGATCGTGAAAGTGTCTTCGACGGTGAAGAGGTGACGAGACATCGCTGTGTATGAGCCGGCTAACGCATCAGCTCAGCGGACCGGCCCGCCGGGCATACCGTCGATATCACCACAATACGCCGCGGCGGGCCGGGTCCGCTGCAGCGCGGGTTAGGCGGCGTTCACGATCTCATAACCGTCGGCCGTCGCCTTGCCGATGGGGCCATCCTCATCGCGTATTTCGAGGCGATAGCGTCCGAATTCCAGTTGGTTCGCTCCGCCCGCGTTCTGGTCGACGAGGCGGACCTCGTAGCAGTCCCCGAAGATCTCCACGAGCGAATCGAGCGGCCGGGGGT
>DAIDJI010000381.1 GCA_027451455.1 Planctomycetales bacterium
ATGAGCGTGGGGCCGTTAAACTCAGCGACATCGGCGAGTTCCGGGAGGCTCGCGGCGTCGGAGTGCGTTCCCGGACGCCCGGTCAGGTCCCGCGGGTCGCATGCGGTCCCGAATCGGCCCCGGCCTGTCTGCCTCTTGGGACGGGCTGGGTACGCGGCCCGTTCGTTACCCGCCCGGGCGTGAGATCCAACCCCTCATCGAACAATCGCAGAAGGAGAGTACCTGGTGGTTCGCCGTATCGTCCCCCTGATCGCGTCATCCGGCCTGTTGCTGTCGCTTGGACTGGTGCAGATCCATTCCGCCTCCGCGCAGGATGCCAAGAAGGATGCCCCCAAGGCTGAGGCGCCCAAGCCCGCCGCCCCGGCTCCGGCCCCGGCGAAGGTCGAGGAAAAGAAGCCCGCCGAACCGGCCAAGGAGAAGGCCGACGACAAGGCGAAGAAGGAAGAGGCCCCGAAGGCCACTGAGGCACCGCTGCCGCCGATTCCGAAGGAGGTCCAGGACAAGATCGACGCGGCCCGCCGGGCCGTCGCCGAGGCGATCGTCGCTGCGCAGGACGCGGGCCTGGTGGAGACCACGATTGACCCGCCGCCCATCCTCGACATCCTCGTCACCGGCCGCGCCACCGACGCTCGGAC
This sequence comes from Planctomycetales bacterium, assembly GCA_027451455.1. Lineage (GTDB taxonomy): Bacteria > Planctomycetota > Planctomycetia > Isosphaerales > Isosphaeraceae > JAKAUH01. The sequence goes on from DAIDJI010000381.1 coordinate 636, forward strand.
GATCAAGAACCCCGCGTCGAAGAAGCCGTTCGCCGTTTCCCCGGAGGTTTTCGCCGCCTGGTTCACCGGCTACGGCTCGCAGGCGTTCGAGTCGGTCGACTTCGTCAAGGAGATCCGGATCATGCAGCCGAGCGCTGGGCTGAAGTCGTACTTCGACCAGCGGGCGATGATCCTCCGGCACGAAATTGAGGAGGTCCGCAAGGCCAAGGGCCAGCCGGCCGCCAAGCCGGCCGAGAAGAAGGAAGAACCCAAGCCGGCCGAGAAGAAGGAAGAGCCCAAGCCGGCCGAGACCAAGAAGCCGGACGAGGCGAAGAAGAAGTAAGTCGGTCGTCCGGAAGGCGCGTTGGCGAGACGGGCGGCGGTCCTCGCATCCAGGGGCCGGCCGCCTCGTCGCTGCGCGGGGGGATTTGTCGACCCAGCGGCATCGAATCGAACGGGACGATAGCAGCGATTGATACCTTATTCCTGCCGATGGCGAACGAGGTCGCACGCCGATCGGAGGCATCGGGCATTCTGATTCTGCCCGAGGGCTCCATGGACTGGGAAGCGGTGCGCGCCCGCGGTAACGGCGAGGTTCCGATCCTGGTCGCCTGCTCGGCCCCTCGGCAAATCGAGGCGATTCGTCGTGCGGGACTCGCGGTCGTCGAAATGGAGCCGAGCGAGGCCGCGATCGGCGAACGGATCACGCTGGCACTGATCGAGGCGGTCGCCAACGACCAGCTCCACGCCGGCGACCGGGTGGTCGTCGTCTACTCGGGATTCGAGGCCGAAGCGCTCGACTCGCTGAGCGTGATCCGCCTGGGCGAGCACCTGGAACGGCTGACCTCACACGACCTGAAGGCGCTCGAGACCTGGGTCCCGTTCGAGACGCTCAAGGCGGTGGTGGACGTTGCCGTCGAGATCGGCCGCGAGGGGCGGGAAGGGAAGCCGGTCGGCACGCTGATCGTTGTCGGCGATGCGAGGAGCGTTCTGGCTCGATCGCGCCCGCTGGGCTTCGATCCCTTTCGGGGCTATCGTCGCAAGGAGCGGAACGTCCGCGACCTCCGGGTCCGCGAGGCCATCAAGGAGATCGCTCAGCTCGACGGAGCCTTCGTGGTGGCACGCGACGGAACCGTCGAGGCGGCCTGTCGACTCATTGACGCTCCCGTGACGGGTTTGACGCTTCCGAAAGGGCTGGGCACGCGACACTGGGCCGCCGCGGCCATTACCGAGGCGACCTCGGCGCTGGCGGTTGTGGTGAGCCAGTCGAACGGGACGGTCCGGCTCTTCCAGAATGGCGAGGTGATCCTGCGGATTGCGCCGATGCGACACGCTCGCGCGATGAAATGGCAGGATGCCGAGACGGAGCCGGGTGCCTCGTGAGCGCCGAGAGGACCGGCCGAAGGACCGGGCTGGTGCTGGTCGTTGGCGGAGTGGGCGGGCTCGACTTCTGCTCGATGGGCCTCCGGCACGCCGCGAGGGTCGGCCGGTTGCGGGCCTCGATTGAGGTCGTCTCGTGGGGGCACGGATTCGGGCGCTGGTATCGGGACCTGTCCGACCTGGAGCACCTCGACCGCCAGGCTGTCCGCGTCGCGGCACGGGTCGCCGAGTTCCGGGCCACGCGACCGGGCGAGCCGGTCTTCCTGGTCGGGAAGTCGGGCGGTGGAGGGCTGGTCGTCCGGGCCCTCGAGCGGATCGCAGTCGAGGCCGTCGAGCGGGCCGTCCTGCTGGCGCCGGCGATCTCGCCAGGGTACGATCTTTCCCAGGCCCTGAAGGCCGTCCGCCGGGAGATGGTGGTCTTCACCTCGCCGCTCGACGTGATCATCCTGGGCGCCGGAACCCGGGTCTTCGGTACGATCGATCGCGTCCGAACCGCCGGAGCGGGTCTGGTCGGATTCGAGGGGCCGGGCTCGGACGCGAGACCCGATCGGGCCCTCGCCTATGCGAAGCTCCGAGAGGTCCGATGGCGGCCGTCGATGGTCGGTGACTGTCACCTGGGCGGGCACTTTGGGACCGATTCGCCGCGGTTCCTCCGCCGCCATGTGCTGCCGCTGCTTGTCGACGACGAGCCGGCCGACGAAACGACGGGAGCGGGGTCAAGCCGGCCCTCGGAGCCGCCGATATCCTAATGGCCCGGCCGAGGCGACTCAGCAAGGCCGGACGATTCATCCTGGAAACGGTTTCGATCGCGGTGCCTTCCGACGAGAAACGTCGGTCGCGATGGTCACCTCGATAACTGGCACCTGGGTTGCTGCACCGCGAGGCGGTCCCGCTCCCTCCACAAGGGACAATCCACCCCCCAACCCGGACGCACCGGAGGGTCGGGACCGCCCCGCAATAGAGCCAATCGCACCCGAGATGGGCTGGAAAGCCCATGGGATCGGGGCATTACGGCGAGCGTCCGGCCCCGGATCGCGGGGCGACGAATTCCTGCGGCCTTGACCGCCCGGCGCCGTTGGCGGATAACGAGAGTCGAAGTGTCCCGGGAGGTCAAGGGACCGCCCGAGCGCGTCCCTTCTATCTGGAGTTCCGACGAACATCATGAGTCAACAGCTTGCTCCGATCGCGCAGGTCCGCGGGCGTGAAATCCTGGACAGCCGCGGCAATCCGACGGTCGAGGTCGATGTCGTCCTGGCGGACGGCACGCTGGGCCGTGCTGCCGTCCCCTCGGGGGCCAGCACCGGAATCTACGAGGCGGTCGAGCTCCGCGACGGCGAGAAGGGGCGCTACCTTGGCAAGGGCGTCCGCAAGGCGGTGACGAACGTCAACGAGGCGCTGGCGAAGGTCGCCATCGGCCGGGATCCGGCCGACCAGGTAGGGCTCGACCACGCGATGATCGAGGCCGACGGCACCCCGAACAAGGGGAAGCTCGGCGCCAACGCGATCCTGGGCGTGAGCCTTGCGACCGCCAAGGCCGCCGCCGCGGCGCACGGCCTGCCGCTCTACCGGTACATCGGCGGGGCCAACGCTCGGGCTCTCCCTGTCCCGATGGCGAACATCATCAACGGCGGGAAGCACGCCGACAACAAGATCGATTTTCAGGAATTCATGGTGATGCCCGTCGGCGCGAAGTCGTTCGGCGAGGGCATCCGGATGGTCGCCGAGGTTTTCCACACGCTCAAGTCGGTCCTGAAGAAGGCCGGCCACAACACCAACGTCGGCGACGAGGGAGGTTTCGCCCCCAATCTCGACAACGAGGACGCCATCAAGTTCATCCTCGAGGCCGTCGATAAGGCCGGCTACAAGGCCGGTCGCGACCAGGATATCGCCATCGCGCTGGATACCGCCTGCTCCGAGCTGTTCGAGGAGGGCGGCAAGAAAGGCTATCGGTTCTGGAAGTCGGCGCCCGACAAGACGCTCTCCAGCCAGCAAATGATCGATCTCTTCGGGTCGTGGATCGACAAGTACCCGATGATCGTCTCGATTGAGGACCCGCTCGACCAGGACGACTGGCAGGGCTACGCCGCGATGACGAAGGCCCTCGGCGGCCGGGTTCAGATTGTCGGCGATGACTTCTACGTGACCAACACCGAGCGGCTCTCGAAGGGGATCGCCGGCGGCTGCACGAACAGCATCCTGATCAAGGTCAACCAGATCGGCACACTCACCGAGACGCTTGAAGCAGTCGAGATGGCGCACCGGGCTGGCTGGACGAGCGTCCTCTCGCACCGATCGGGCGAGACCGAAGACACCACCATCGCCGACATCGCCGTGGCAACGAACTGCGGCCAGATCAAGACCGGCAGCGCCAGCCGGTCGGATCGGATTGCCAAGTACAACCAGCTCCTCCGCATTGAGGAACAGCTCGGCAACGACGCGATCTACGGCCCCGGGCCGAAGAAGTAACCGGCGATTGCCCGAACGTCTAGTGACCATCCCGCCGCCGGTGGGCTCGGTGCTGAGCCCCCCGGCGCTGGTTGACGAAGGATTTCGAGGAACCGGGGCGAACACCCATTGCAGCGGACGGCCGAATGGCGTATAAATCCTTGACGATCGTCACCGATCTGCCTCGACATGACAGTACCCTTCGGCCCATCTCGCCGCTCCCCTCTCCCGCGGTGCTTCCCCGCTACGAGAAGCCCTGGACGAGTGAAGTCGGCAAGACCACCTTCAGGGACCCCACCTGCCAACAAAACCGAGTGATTTCGTGGCGTGAATGCCGTTCCGCGACCTGAGGCCGGAACCCCGATCCACTCCGAGGAAACCCGCTGGTTGGCGCGTAGGACGCTGATCTTTCGGTCCGCGCGGCGTCTGCGTCGTCGGGATCGAGTGTGGTCTTCCTTCCTGCGATGGAGGGGGCCGTATCCTGTCACGATCTCCATCGAGTCTGAGCCGAGCTGAGTCGATCTAATCCGATCTGATCGGGACCGAGTCGCGGCTCGCCGCGGCCCTCGCCAAGAAAACGCCTGCCTCCGGATGCCGGGAGTTTCCCGTCGATGACCCCCCGCCGATCGCCCCAAGAAGCCCGAGTGCGCTGCCGATGGAAGCACGGCCCGATCCCCGTCCTGGGGCTCATCGGCGGGATTGGCGGCGGCAAGAGCGAGGTGGCGCGCCGGCTCGCCGGTCGGGGCGCCTGGGTGATCGACGCGGATGTCGTTGGGCACCAAATGCTGGAGGAGCCGACGATTCGCGATCGGGTCGTCTTGCGGTTCGGGCCGGGCGTTCTCGAAGCGGGATCTGGCATGTCGAGGGCGATCAGCCGGCGTGCCCTGGGCCCGATTGTCTTTGGCGACCCCGTCGCCCTTCGCGACCTGGAGGCCATCCTTCACCCGGCGATGCGTCATCGATTCGCCGAGACGATCGCGGAGCAGGAGCGTGGGGAAGATCGTCCCTGCATTGTGCTGGACGCGGCCGTGCTGCTGGAGGCCGGCTGGGACGAACTCTGCGACCGAGTGGTCTTCGTCGACGCGCCGAGAACCGAGCGAGAGCGAAGAGTGGGCGTTTCGCGGGGTTGGTCCGAGCGAGACCTTGCGGTCCGCGAGCAGGCGCAGTGGCCCATCGAGGAAAAGCGCCGGCGGGCTGACTGGGTGATAAGCAATGCCGAGGCCATGGAATACCTGGATTCTGAGGTCGACCGCCTGCTGTGTCGGCTGGAGGCATCATCCGAGCCGGCCCCGGCCGGGTCGTTGCCGTCCGTGATCGGTTGAAGTGCGAG
>DAIDJI010000382.1 GCA_027451455.1 Planctomycetales bacterium
GCGACGGTTCCCTGCGCCGGGACGTAGTACGGTTCGGGAATCTCGAAAACGACGTCGGGCTTGCCGATCGACCATCCCTCGTCGAAGGTCTTTGGGGGCGGCAGATCCTTGACGTCGCCGAGCGGTGCGCCCTGCTCGACCCAGGCGAGAAGCCGGGCGCGTTCGTCGGCGGAGAGGCTCCGGTCGTTGGCGAAGTGGCCGAAGCGGGGGTCCGCGTGCCAGGGGGGCATCCGTCGCTGCTCGACGACCTCCTCGATCATCGCCGCGTGCTTCCGGGCGTCGTCGTAGGAGAGGAGCGGGAACGGTCCGACGCGCCCGGGCCGGTGGCACGACTGGCAACGGTCCTGGATGATCCGGGCGACATCTCCGGCGTAGGTGACGGCGCCCGGCTTGACCCTTGCCTCGCCATTATGCGAGCCAAGGGCCCTCGCCAGATCGGCCGACGGGGCCCGGACTCTCGGAGCGCCGGCCGATGGAGCGGGCTTCGGCTCGACCCGATCGAGGAGGCAGCCGGCGACCGCCGTGGAGGTCACCGGGATCGGCTGATCCTTCAGGAGGGCGTTGAGTGCATCCTTCAAGTAGTTGTGGGAAGGGCTCTCCTTCGCTTTTCCCTGGACGTACTGGTCGTCGATCGCGCCTCGATAGCGAATGCGGGCGATCCCGTCGAGCACGAGAGTCTCGCAGGTTCGCTCGGCCAGGACGGTGTCGCTCACCCGGTTCTCGACGTCCTTCAGGACTGGGAAGTCGATCCCGTTCTCCTTCGCGTACCGGGCGACCGAGGCGCGGTCCTCATGGGCGTTGGAGTTGATCCCGAGGAAGACGACCCCCTTCGTCCGGTATTCCTTGTTCAGTTCGACGAGACGGGGGACGTAGAGGTTGCCGACGGGGCAGTCGGTCCCGAGGAAGACAAGGACGATCGCTCGCTTGCCGGCGAAGTCGTAGAGCGAGACCTTGCGGCCGGTCGTGGCGTCGTCGAGGGTGAAGTTCGCGAGGCGCTGCATCAGACCCCGGTCGAGCGGTAGCCTCGGCGGGCCATCGACCAGCCCGGCCCATCCGGTTGATCCCGTCATCGGGATCACAACCATTGTCGCCAGGACGACCGTTGCGGTCGTCAGGACCCGATTCCCGATCCACCTTCGGACGATTGGATTGAGCATTGCGATTCCCTGGAAGTCGCCAAACCCAGTTTCAAGGCCGCCTCACCATCGTCGCGGCCGGACGGGTTGGATCTGGGCTGGTCGGGGCTCCGAATTCCTTCTCATCGTAGGCCCCGGGTGCCCGATCCACAAGTCGGGCCGCTCTGTCGCGCCACTCTTGTGGATTGCAGGAGTCGCCGGGATTCTGGCGATGGGTCAGGCCCAATTTGGGTTCGTTCGTCGTCGAAGAGAGGTCCCCGTACGCGGGATAGGCTGCCAGACTGGCAGTGGTGGGTTCGTTCGTCGTGTTTTTGTTCCCGGTTTCGCCCGTTCCCGAAGGGGAGATCTCGCGAGGATCTTCTCTCTCTCGTGGATGGATCCATCGTCGGGTTCCTGGGACTCGGCCTCGAAAGGTCACAATGATCCAGTGTGGAGCATGGCACAGGATTCCACAAAAGCAAATCCCTCTCGTTTTCCCTGGCAGGGCCCTGTATTCTGCGTGAGAGCAGTCTGGATATTATGGAGGGGAGCGGAATGACAGTCTTCCGTGGATTTGCGATTGTCATGGCGAGTGGAATCGGCTTCGCGACCGGTGGCGGGCTGCTCGGCTATCTTCTGGCGCTCGTGCTGCCCTCGTACTACCGTAACGTCTTCCGCGGGGGTCAATCGAACCTCTTCGACCCGGTTCAGGTGGGAATCGGGCTGGGCATCTCGCAGGGGTTCATCGCCGGGCTGGTCGTGGGAGCGGTCGTCGTGCTCGCCGTCGCGATCGCGGCCTCAAAATCTCCCCGGAAGGAGCCGCTCGACCTGGATTAATCCTGGTTCCATCCTTCCACTCACCCCTTGACGCCACTCTCTTTGTATCGCAAAGTAAATCGATTGCTGATTCCAGACGTCCGCGGAGGAACACATCATGGCGGTGAGTGAGGGCGGATGGAAAGGGGAAGGGCGGGGGTTGCTGGGGTGGTTCGGCGAGCTCGACCGGCTACTGACGGGCGAGTACACCGGGGTCTCGAGGCTTCGGGAGCGAGGGCTTGGGATCTCGCCCTGGCGGTTGTCGGCCTGTATTGTGATCCTGGGGATGAGCTATGGGATCTGCATGGGTCTGTTCTCGGTGTTCGGGGAGAAGGGTCCAGGACCCATGCAGGTGGTCGCCAGCATGGTGAAGGTGCCGCTGGTGTTTTACCTGACGCTGATCGTGACCTTGCCCTCGCTTTATGTTTTCAATGCATTGGTGGGGTCGCGGATTTCGTTTGTCGGGGTGGTCCGATTGCTGGTGGCCTCGCTCGGGGTGAATGTGACGGTGCTGGCCTCGCTCGGGCCGATCGTGGCGTTTTTCTCGGTCTGCACGACGAGCTACCCGTTCATGTTGCTGTTGAACGTGGCCGTCTTTGCGGTGGCGGGGGCGTTTGGGCTTCGGTTCTTGCTCCAGACGCTGCACCGGATGAACGTGGCGACCCAGACCTGGTCGGAAGCCGAGATGGGGGTTGAGGCTGGGGCGTTACAGCCGGTCCCGGATCGGGCGGTTGCGAGCCATGTCCGGTTGGTCTTCCGACTCTGGATGATTGTCTTTGGGCTGGTCGGTGCGCAGATGGGGTGGGTGCTCCGGCCGTTCATCGGCAATCCCAACCTGCCGTTCGCCTGGTTCCGACATCGCGAGTCGAACTTCTTCCTGGCCGTCGTTGAGGCGATCCGGAACCTGTTTTCCTGAGGGGCCCCGGAGGCCAAGCCGATGGCAATGCCGGTCGGGCTGTTCCGGCGGACCGATGCTCTGCTCCGGGGCGAGGCGGATGCGATTGGGAGCGGGCGGGCCTCGTCGATGGCGGCGCTCGCGCTGATGATTGTCGGGTTCGGGATGTGGTACGGCGCCGTGATGGGGACCTTCGGCGGTCTGACCGGCGACCGGCCCTGGCAGATCCTCTACTCGGCGGTGAAGGTCCCGATCCTCATCATGCTGACGTTCGCGATGAGCGTTCCAAGCTTCTACGTGGTCAACACGCTCCTGGGGCTCCGGGACGATTTCCCCAGGGTCCTCCGCGCCCTGCTGACGACCCAGGCGGGGCTGACCGTGATCCTCACCTCGCTCTCGCCGTTCACCGCTTTTTGGTACGCCTCGGGCACCTTGTATCAGCCGGCGATCCTGTTTAACGGAGCGATGTTCGCGGTGGCGAGCCTGGGTGCCCAGGCCATCCTCCGACGCGAGTACGGTCCCCTGATCCGAAAGGACAGAACGCACCGATGGATGCTTGAAGTCTGGATTGTCCTTTACATTTTCGTCGGGATTCAGATGGGATGGGTCCTCCGGCCGTTTATTGGTGCTCCGGACCGTTCCGTGCAGTTCTTCCGCGAGGATAGCTGGAGTAATGCGTACGAATTTGTGCTACGCATGATGTGGGATGTCGTGATGGGCCGGAGTGGTTGAGCGAGCAATCCTCTGGCGGCCGGCGGCCGGCGGGGATAAGCTGGTAGATGAAGTGATCGGGCGGGCCCAGTGGGTCATCGCTTCGATCGATATCGACGGAACAAGACAAATAAGGCGGGGTCCACCATGCGCCATGCGGCAGTGATCCTGCCGGACCTGGGGACCGGGCCGGACGTCCCGATCGTCGTCAGCTACTGGTTTGCGTCGCCTGGTGAGGAGGTCTGGGAGGGGGAGCGGCTGGTGGAGGTGCTGGCCGGCCCCGCGACCTTCGATGTTCCTGCGCCTGTCACGGGGCGTCTGGTTCGGATCCACGGGCGGGAGGACGACCGGGTTGAGCCTGGGTCGGTCCTGGGTCTGGTCGCGCCGGCGGTGGATGAGGCGGGCGGGTCTGGCGGCGGACGGTCGGGTCCGGACGGTCGCGGTTTTGAGGGCGGTGGCAGGTCTCCGCGTCGGCGTCGTCCCACGTCATGACCACGTTTCACGAGCGATCCGCCGGTGTGATCCCGTACCGATGGACGGATGGCCGGGCCCCGGTCTATCTGGTTCTCCACTCGGCGACGGTCCGCAACCCGCGGGCGAAGTGGGAGTTCCCCAAGGGGGGTGTCGAGCCGGGCGAGTCGCCCCGGCAGGCGGCGGCGCGCGAGTTCCGCGAGGAGACCTCGCTGGTCGACTGGAGATTCCGCGAGGGTTTCGAGCGGACGCTGACCTACACCTACATCCGGCGCGGGCGGAAGATTGTCAAGACGGTGACCTATTTCCTCGTCGAGGTTGACGACGATGCCTCGCTGGCCCGGTCGATGGAGCACGTCGAGGACCCGGCCGGGCACTGGCACCACTGGGGGACGTTCGAGCAGATCAGCGCCTTGCTCTATCACAGCAAGATCCGCCAGGTCTTCGCCGAGGCCGACGCCTGGTTGCGCTCGGAGGCCGCCGAGCGGGAGGCGGGGGTCTGATTGGCTCGATGGGATGTCGGCCGTCGGCCCCGGCGAGTTGAATCGGATTGGGTCTTCCGGGGTTGCGGGATCGAGACGACTCGGGTAGAAGGTCCGCCCAGGTCATATCGTTGGAAGACGGCGGCGCGCGGGCCGCGCTGGTGCCGGGCCAGGGATGGCTTCGGTCTCGGCGGCTTTGGGATGGGTGCTCGCGTCGGCCGCAGAGAAAAATCCGGTCGGATTTCGGAAGGGATGGAACGGGCGCTGGCGTCGCGCCCCCGGACCCCGCGAGAGAGGGACTCGACCGCCGGAGGGCGGCGGGTCGGATCGGGGTCGGCGGACGCCGCGAGACGATGGGCCCCTGCGCCGCTGGACGGCTTGCCGTCGCGTCGCCGGGCATGGCGGCTGCGCGGAGCGGGCAGGACGACGCCCGCGCGGCTCCCGATTGCTGTCGGTCAGGAAACGATCGCTCATGAGATCTGACGAGATCCGGACCCCGCGGGCGCCAGGGAAGGCGGCAGCGGGTCGAAGCCGAAGGATGCCGGGCGCCTCGATCGCTCCCCGGCCCGACGCCGGTGCGCCGGCGATGGGCGGGACGGCGACCGCGACCGCCGCGCGGTCCTCGACGAGGGCCCGTCGGGCGCTCGGCCTGGCGGCCTTCGCGGCGATGTTCCTGGTGCTGGCCGTGCCTCCGCGCTCGCTCGCGCAGGGCCACCTGCCCGAGGGACCGATCTCCGAGGTCCGCTTCGAGGGGAATCACTCCATCCCGCCCGAGAAGATGAGGACTCGCCTGCTCAGCAAGGCCGGCGAGGCCTTCGATCCCGGGAAGATCGACGCCGACGTCAAGAGCCTGATGTCGACCAACTGGTTCTCTCAGGTCGAAGCCTATTACGACGAGTCGCCGCCCAAGAGCGGCAAGTATGCGCTGATCTTCTCGGTCCGCGAGATGCCGGTGCTGACGAAGGTCGAGTTTCGCGGCCTCCGGAAGATCAAGCTCCGGGAGATCCAGGACACCACCGGGTTGAAGGTCGGCGAACGCGCCGACTACATGCGGACCCGGAACGCCGTCCACCAGATCTACCGGCTCTACAAGGAAAAAGGCTACGACCTCGCCGAGGTCGAGCTGATCGAGGGGGGCAACCCCGGCGATACCAAGGTCGTGATGCAGATCTTCGAGGGGGACAAGGCGAAGGTCTCGAGCATCGCGTTCGTCGGTAACCAGGCGATCAGCTCGGCGACGCTCCACACCC
>DAIDJI010000383.1 GCA_027451455.1 Planctomycetales bacterium
CTGCGCCAGCTTGCCGCCCTCCTGGCCAACTGCCGCATTCTCGTCGCCCTGGAGGGCATGCCGATGCATATGGCCCGGGCCGTCGACTGCCCGGCGGTCATTGTCTACGGCGGCCGGCTGCGCCCCGATCAGATCGGATACATCTGCAACGAGAACCTCTACACACCCATCCACTGCGCGCCCTGCTGGAAGGATTATCGCTGCGAATTCGGGCGCGCGTGCATGGATTCGATCGCGGCGAAAGACGTGATCGAGGCCGCCGAGCGGCTGCTGGCACGCCCGCGCGAGGGGCTCGCGGTCGAATCCTATGAGATCGTCTAGAAGCTCTGGGGCGAATAAAAAACCGGGATGGAGAGAAACCGAAAACCGGGACTGGACCGCCGAAATCCGGGTACCCGAGGCGTTCCGACGGGCTGACGGCGGGCCGCTGATCTCTGGTCGTTCGACCCTTCAACCGACTTCTGGAATCTCCCGATGAGCGAATCCGAATCGCCTCCTGTGTTCCTCTCCGACGGCGATGATCCCGAGATGCAACGGGCTCATGAGCGTGCTCGGGCCTCCTTTCGTTATTTCTGGCGCGAGGTGGCCTGGGAGCGACGACGGATCGTCCCGGCCCTCGAGGTCGCCTGCGTCAAGGCCCCCTTCTCCGACAGCGAACCGGCCGGGCGCCCTGAGGGCACTCCCGACGTCGAGCACATGTGGCTCTCCGACATCCATTTCGACGGCGAATTTGTCAGCGGGACATTGCTGAACGAGCCGAACTGGCTGAAGTCGGTCAAGGTCGGCGATCCCGTTCGGGTCCCGCTGGGTGAGATCAGCGATTGGATGTACGTCATCAGCGGCGAGGTTTTTGGCGCCTACACGGTCAACCTCCTCCGCTCGCGAATGGGACGGCGGGAACGCCAGGAACATGACAACGCCTGGGGCCTGAACTTCGGCGACCCAACCAGAATCCGAGTCGCCCCGGAACCGAAGAAGGGCGGCGGATTGCTCAAAACCTGGTTCGGAGGCCCGCAGGCGGATCCGCGGGAGCATCCGATGAGTGAGTCCATGGCCCCTGCCCTGAAGGACCAACTGGCCGAGAATCCATCGCTCGTCTCTGTCAGCGACGAGAGAGGATGGACGCTCCTGCACCAGGAGGCTCTGGCAGGGAGCGCGCCCACGGTGAAGGTCCTTCTGGAAGCCGGCGCGGATCCAAACGCCACGACCCATGACGGGAAAACACCTCGGCAACTCGCCGAGGCACTCGGTTGGGATCATGTGGTCGCGCTCTTGTGAAACAGGGGAAAGGCCGTCCGTCCGCGGGAATGAAACGGATGCGTCCGAAACCTCGAATCTGCGCGGACGACGGCCACCCGATGCGCCTCAAGGCGGCGCCGGGGGGCTGGACGGTCTACTCGATCGGCCGCGACGGAGTCGACGACGGCGGGCGGTTTGATAACGCCGCTGATATCGGCGTGGCCCCCGAGCCGGCCGCCGCGCAGGCGCGCTAAACGGCGCGACCCCCGATCCATCCACCAGCCGCAAGAGACGCTTCAGGAAGCTGATTCAACGTATCAACATGATATTCGAGAGGGCAAGCCTCCCGGCGAGCTGTGAAAGCTCAGTGCGGACTCTCGGTCCTTGCGGTCCGGTCACCCTTGGGTTCGGACGCGGGAGGAGGACCGGGCGAGACGGGGAGCGGACTCACCTCGGGACCAGGACCGGCCGCTTTCGTCGCGGCGCGCAGATGCTCCAGCTCCTCGATCCGCCGCTCCAGGTGCTCGATCCGATCGACCACGGCACGCGGCAGGGAGAGCTTCAACTCGTTGAACGACCCGGCCGGGTGATCCGGTCGCGACCTGGTCGGCGCCTTCGGCGTGGGCAATGCCGGCGAGGCGGGCTCGACCCGAGAGGCCGTCGGCGTCACCGGGACACTGGCATCATCGCGGCGGGTTGTCGCCGAGGCTGCCGACGGTGGGCCCGGGTCCGGCTGGCCCGACCGGCTGCCAGTCCGGAGCGCGACCTGAAATTGAGACCGCTTCGGGTCGCCGTCGCGCGCGACCATCAGCACGATCGCCTTTCGCGCGGGAATCCGGTTGAGGCGGTCGATCAGGTCGTTCCGCGACCGGATCGACTGGCCGTCGAGCGCCACGATCCGATCTCCCGGCCGCAGTCCGGCCCGAGAGGCGGGCGTCCCGTCAACCACCTCGCGAATCCGGGCGCCGGCGACCGGTACCGGCTCGGGATCGAGCTCGGGATCCATCGGCGAGGATGTCAGGGCGTCGGGCTCAGTTGGCTGGGCGCCTCGCCAGGCCCCGGCGGGCGACCCGGGCTTTGCCGGCGCGGACGAGGACGAGGCCGAAGACGAGGAAGCGGTGGCAAGTGGCAGCTCCTCAACCGGCGTTGGGCTCTCGTCGACCGGCATCGGTTCGAGTCCGACCCCGAGATAGGCCCGATCCACTCGTCCCTGGGTCCGAAGCTGCTGGGCAATCCAGAAGGCGTCGGTCGTCGGGATCGCGAAACCGAACTCGGTGTCGGGCTCACCGCCGGATCCGTCGGCGATCAGATCGCCGCGTCCTTCGGTTGGCGTGGAGACCGCGCCCTCGGGCTCGCCCGGATCGGCCGGAGGCGCCAGCCCGCCCCGGATCAGGCCGAGCAGACTCCCGCGGACGTCAACCACCGCCGCGCCGCTGTCGCCCGGGAAGAGCGGAGCCTGAACCTGAATCAGCCCGCCGAGCTGGCGCGAGCCCAGTTCCAGAACGCGGTCGAGACCGGCGACGTGTCCGCGGTTCACCGAGTGTCCAAGTCCAAACGGGCTCCCCAGTACGAAAACCTGGCTCCCCAGCTTCGGCCCCTCGCTGGCCCTTCGAATCGGCCGGACCGCCCGAGGCGCGATCCGGAGCAGGGTGAGCCCGGTCTGGGGATCGGCGGCCACCCATCGGGCGGCGTGCCGGCGGCCCAGGAAGTCGCGCGCCACGATCGGCGACGAAGCGGCCGAAGGCGCCCGCCCCGCATCCGTCTTCAAACTCGAGTTCGAGTTCGATCCCGCCCCGGCTGGCGGCGGGTCGATCCGAACCGAAAGGATGTCGCCGTGCGAGTTGATCGCAATCCCCGAGGCGATCCGACGACGGCCCGAGGCGCCGCTGCCGCCCCCGCCGGTATACTCCAGCGCCACGACCGATTCCCGAGCCCGGGCCATCGCCGCGTCAATCTGCCGCTCATACTCGTCGAGGAAGGCGAGCATCTTCTCGGCGCGTCGGCCGTTATCGACGTCCTCGACCGGATCAGCCCCATCGGACCCACTCGACGTCCCGGTGGCCGGGCTGGTCGCGGCGTCGGCCCGGCGATCGTTCCGGACACTCTCGGGCGCGAGTGGAGCGTGTGAGAGGATCCCCGAGGTCCGGGGTCCAACGGCATCGCGGCTCCGCAGGACCAGCCACGCCCCGATCGCCGAGACCACCATCGCCACCGCAACCGCGACGCCCAGCGTGGGCGCAACCCGGATGGCCGGGCTCGCCGACCGACCCGGGAAACCAGCGCCGCGGGGTTGAGGGGGTTGGGTGGAGATTGTCATCGGCTCTCGCTGTTCATTTCATCCTTCACTCGATTCGAGGGAGCGATCCCCCTCGACGGGACAACAGCCGCCCTCCGCGACTGCGACCACCCCAAACGAGCGTGGATCGGGTCATCGGACGTGAAGAAATCGGATTGAGAATCCCGTCTGGAAGATGGAAAAATCCCTGGTCACGATTCCACAACAACTTTCGTCCATCTTCTCATTGGAATTTATCTTTTATCAATCGATTCTTTCACAAAATCTCAGTAAATCGGCCGGGAGTCGCGCCCATCGGGCGGCATGGGCGTGCCCAGTTCCACCGGGTCGAAGCCGAAGTGGTCCGGGCCGCCTGTCGGCCTGGCCTGAGGTGTTTTCGCTGGCGTGATCGCAACCGGAGGTCGGATCGACTCGGCACGGGCAATCTGGTGCGAATCCACCTCCAGGCGACCGCGAGCGCCGTCGATCGCGCCACGATCATGCGGGCGGCCACGATCGGAATTCGGTTCCGGAGCGGGCTCCTCAACGAGGAGATCCTCCGCCGACGGAATGGGGTCGCGCTCGGCAATCCGCTCGTCGCCCCCGATCTCGCCAACCGTGGAATCGGCCTCGGCCGGGTCGTGGACGGGAGGCCCGACCAGCGCCGGGACCGGCCCTGCAAGCGCCAGCTCGCGGGCCTCAGCCTCCAGTCGCCATTGCCAGGCCACCGGCAGAACGATCGAAAGCATCAGGATGGAGGCTGCCAGGCTCGCCAGGGCCACCCGACGAACCGCCGACGGCAGCGGCCGGAATCTCCAGTCGGCCGACTCACGCCAGCCAACCGCCTCGATCACCTCGCGAAGCGTGTCCTGCACCCAGGCCGCCTGCATCGGCCGATCGTCGTCGAGCCCCGACCAGGCTGTCACGGTCGCCGTCGCCGTCGCCGATGCCAGGCCCGAGGGCCCACCCTCCCTCGCCGCGATCCGGCGCTCCAGCGCCGGCCAGAGCGAGACCGAGTGCGCGGCCTCATCCTCAGGCGCCGTCGCGGCGACAGCGGCCAGCACCCCCATCGCCGAGCCGAGCCCGGCCCGACTGCGCCGGCAGCCCGGACAACGCGCCAGGTGCCGCGCGATGGTCTGACGCTCCCTGTCACCAAGATCATCCGCCCCCGCATACAGGGGCAGGCGACCTCGGATCCATTCGCAGGAGGGATTATCCATCGTCGCGCCCCTCATCCCGCTCAGCCTCCGTGTGCCCAACCGACGCCCCATCCTGACGGCGTCCCCAGATCTCGCGGAACTTCTCCCGGGCCTTCGCCAGCCGCCACCGGACCGTCGCCTCGCGACGACCGACAATCGCCGCAACCTCCGAGGACGAAAAACCCTCCAGGTCGCGGAGCACCAGTATCGTCCGATAGCTGACCGGCATCATCCCCAGGACATGATGAACTTCCTGTGCCAGTTCGGCCCGGCCCCGAGGATCCGGGTCGGATAGCTCCAGTATCGCCTGACCGTCCCCATCCGTTCGGTCGATCGACGCGGCCGTCGTCGTGTTCCGGGCACTCCGAAGCCAGTCAAGCGCCAGGTTGACCCCAATCCGAAACAACCAGGGGCCAAACCGGCGGGCCGTGTCAAATCGATCAAGTCGGGTGTAGACCCGCCAGAACGTCTCCTGCGCCAGGTCTCGCGCCTGCTCCGGGTCGTGAACCAGCCGGAGCAACACGCGAATCAACTTCCGCTCGTACCGCCGGACCAGCACCGCAAACGCCGGGTGATCGCCCCGTCGTGCTCGCTCGACCAGCATTGCGTCATGGAGGTGCGATTCGTCGCCCATTCCGGCCGGGCCGGGGTCCGCGGTTCGTCCCGCGCGTGCGGGTGCCCGCACGGGAGGGGCCAACCCATCCGATTCGACCTGCAAACGGGCATCCATTGTGATCCCGGGCTTCGCCGGCTTCTCCATCGCGTGACCTCCTCACGCTGTTTATGATACGATGAAGCCTTCCCCGAGCGCTGGATCTTTTTTCCCATTTCCTGGACGATCGCCGCAAGGCCACTGCGGGGCCAGGAGGCCGGTCGAATCACGCAAGTCCTTTGCAGTTCAGTGACTCGGGCGATCGCTGGCCGGTGATTCCGTCTGGCGGCGAGGAAATTTGGGAGAGGTTGGTGCCGGAGGATCGGGGAGGAGGGCGGAGATGCTGACC
>DAIDJI010000384.1 GCA_027451455.1 Planctomycetales bacterium
AGAACGCGCTGGGTGGGCGTCTCCCCATTCGGGACGACCGCCGTGGGTGCCTCGATCGCGGCCTGCGCGTCACGTGCGAGGTTAGCGGCGGCCTCGGCCTCGGCGGGGGTTGTCAGCGTCCCGTTCGTCGCGGGAGCCGAGGCGCGGCCGTTCGGCCGATCGTCCGACTTCGCCGAGGACGGTGGGTCCGCCGAAGCCGGCAAGGGCGACGGAGCCGGTGGGGGCGCCCCGATCACGCCGGCCTGCTGCAGGGCGACCTTGGCCCGCAACTTGGCGTCGCTCATGAGCTGAAACCAGTCGATGTTGTGAGTTGGGGTCCAGAAATCGGCGCGAAGCCGAACGATTCCCGGCTCCAGACTGTCGACCAGCGTCCGGGGCGCTGGATCGGCCAGGATACCGGTCGTCTCGCGGAGAGCCCCGGTGATCGCCTCGATCGCGTCGGCCGTCGAGGCCGTCTCGGGGATCACCACGTCGAAGTTTGTCCGGATGCTCGGCGAGGCCGTGGCATTGACCATGATCTCCTTGAAAATCGTGGCGTTGGGGATTCGGACGTGCTTGCCATCCAGCGTCACCAGGACGGTCGCTCGGGTGTTGAGCGACTTGACCACCCCCGACTGCCCGGCGATCGTCACATAATCTCCAATCTGGAACGGTCGGCGGAGCCCCAGCAGAACCGAGGCGATGAAGTTCTCGGTGATGTCGCGGAAGGCAAAGCCGACGGCCAGCACGATTAGCCCCGAGACACCAATCACCGACGCGACCGCGTGCGTCAGTCGGAGCGCTGCCAGGGCCAGGATCAGCCCACCGAGGATGATCAACCCGCTGATGATCGAGCCGACGACCGACCGAAGCAGGACGTTGTGAACGACCAGGGCGAGCAGTGTCTCGGAGTGCATCGCGAACGCCTGCGCCAGGACCCACGAGACCGCCATGATCGCGACCGAGAGAAGCATCAAGATCCACTTGCGACGGAGATATCCGAAGAAGTTGCCAGCCTCCTGCTGGGCGAACTCCCAGCCCGACATCACCTCCTCGTCGGTCCGGGTCTGGTTGAGCACCATCCTCACACCCTCGACCTTGGTGACCACCTGGGTGATCTCGTCGCGCGTGCCATCGTTGTCAACCCGGCCGGTGATCTTGACGACCCCCTGCTCGACCTCGGTATCAAGCCGCCCCTCGACACCGGGATACTGGGGCAGGAACCTGTCCAGAAAATGCTCGATTTCGTGGTCGTTGACCTTCTCATGCACCGAGATCGGCCCTGAGGTGGTCGCCACGGCCGTCTTGCTCTTCTCCTGGGCGGCGGGGACCTTCGGCGCCGCGGTGGGGAGTCCGGGCAACTGCGCCACCGCCGATTGTCCTGGGATCGCGGCCAGGATCGCCACGACTGCCCAGGCTTGCCATCCGGAAAAATTCCGTTGTTTCTGGATCATCATACGAGCACTCCATCGGGCAAACAGGACGACGGCCCCGCCGGACCCGCCGGCGCGCAAAGGCGCCAACAGGCCCGCGGGGCCCGGAATCGCTCTTGATACCACCCTTCGAGCAAATCGCGCGCCCTGCTGGTATAGTGGCTCGAAACCGAGAAACCCTGGAATTCTCAGGCGAAGATGGGACCATCGAGATGAGCCATGCCTTGCTGCTCGCGATCGGGATTCTCCTCCCGACGGCCGACCCCGCTCGATCACCCCGCCACGTGATTGTCTATCGGGAGGAAGGCCGGTTTGCCGGCTGGCCGGCCAACCACGGAATCTGGTCGTGGGGCGATGAAATTCTCGTGGGATTCAGCCGGGGGACCGACAAGGACCGCGGCCGATTCCACCACATCGACCACGACCGCCCCGAGGAGTTCCTCCTGGCGCGGAGCCTCGACGGAGGCGCAACCTGGACCGTCGAGACGCCGAAACCACCGGGTGCTCTTGCCGGTACCCCGGGCATGCGACACGGGAAAATGCCGCCCGGCCAGGCCCCCGAGCATCCCCGCGCTCTCGACCATCCGATCGATTTCACCCATCCGGCCTTCGCAATGACCATCCGGATGGAGAACCCCGACAACGGCACCTCACGCTTTTACTATTCGTATGACCGAGGCCACGAGTGGCGCGGGCCGTTCGCACTCCCGCTCTTCGACCAGCCAGGTGTAATGGGCCGGACGGACTATCTCATCAACGGCCCCTCCGATTGCCTGGTTTTCCTCACGGCCTCAAAGGCCGACGCCAGGGAAGGGCGACCCTTCTGCGCCAGGACCACCGACGGCGGCCGATCGTGGCGGTTCGTCTCGTTCATCGGTCCCGAGCCGTCCGGTTACGCGATCATGCCGTCGACGGTCCGCGTTGCGAAGGCGGGCCTGGTGACAACCATCCGCGTGAAGGAAGGCGACCGGAGCCGGATCGACGCCCACGCCTCCGACGACGACGGGGCCTCGTGGCGCCTCCTGAACACGCCCGAGCCCGACACCGGCGAGGGAAATCCTCCGAGCCTCGTCCATCTGCCCGACGGCCGGCTCGTCCTGACCTACGGCGTCCGCGCCTGTCCCTTCGGCATTCGTTGCCGGATCAGCGCCGATCAGGGCCGGACGTGGGGCCCGGCGATCGTCCTGCGCGACGACGCCGTTGCGAACGACCTTGGCTACGTCCGCTCGGTCGTCCGTCCCGACGGGAAGGTCGTCTCAGTCTACTACTTCAACGACGGCCAGGCCTCGACCCGATACCTCGCCGCGACGATCTTCGACCCCGACCACGAAACGGAGACGAGCACCCCCGCTTCGCTCCGGAGCCAGTCCCCCTTCGCTCGACCTCCTGGCGGAAGAGGAAGCGGTGCGGCGAAGCATCCCGCGGGGCTGGCCGTCCGGCTCGGAGTCGTGGCAGGCCACCGTCTCCACTCGACTGGGCCTGGAGTCAACGTTCTGCCCGCGGGTCCGTCGCCGTAAGGATGAAAACGAGGTGGTCCCGGATTGATATCTCCTCCCGTCCTCCAGGAATCCGCCCGAGACTCGCCTTCCCGCAACGGGCCTGCACCACAGGGCCTCCATCATCGACCCGCCCGGTTTTCCTTTGCAACCGGGACTTCCCCCGCCGGATGATAGGGCGAACCGCATCGAAGACCCGTCGAGGGAGGGCGAACGTCCATGAATCTCGTTCGATCGATGGTACTGGGCCCGGTCGTGGTCGTCACGCTTGGATGGGCTGGATCGCTCCGCGCGGAGGGTCCGGCGGTGGATCTCTCCGGATATCGCGCCGAGAGCGGTATCAACATCCGCCAGGACGGCGAGGGCCTGGAAGTCGCCTGGCGGGCCGATCCGTCCGGGGACCGGCCGGCGCGGATCGAGCTTGACTTGCAGTCCGGCCGTCCGCTGATCCGGTCGATGGGGTTCGGCCCGTCAGCCCTGCTCCGCGACGCCGACCCTGTCACCTTCCTGGTCGTCGGCACCCGAGAAGCCCCGAAGGGACGGCCGCCGGGGATGAGCATCTTCAACACCTTCTTCGACGCCCCGTCCAAACGGCCCTTCCAGATTTACAAATCAAGCCTCGACCTCAAGCGGGTCCGCGTGATGAGCCAGGGTCGGCGCGCGACGGTCGCGGTTGGCGACCTCGCCATCGGGCCGTTCTCGGGCGAGCTGCACATCACGGTTTATGACGGCTCGCCGCTGGTCCACGTCGAGTCGGTCGTCCACACCTCGGAAGACCGTCGGGCGATCCTCTACGACACCGGCCTGGCGCTGGCCGATCCGGGCGAAATGCGGTTCTCGTGGATCGACACCGAGGACCGTCCCCAGGGCGAGCCGGCCCACGCCGATTCGTCCGACCGGGCAGTGAAGGTCCGCAATCGGATGCTCATCGCAGCGCGAGAGGGTCTGGCGATGGCCTGCTTCCCGCCGCCGCACCAGTTCTTCACGCCCCGCGACCTGACCGACAACCTCTCGACCGCCTGGTACGGCAAGGGACATCGCGGGCTCGACGATCGCTTCGGGTTTGGCATCCGCCAATCCGAGACCGGCGGCGGGGCGTTCGTCCCCTGGTTCAATGCGCCGCCTGGAACCGATCAACGGCTTGGCGTCTTCTATCTCCTCATGCCGGGAGGCGCGGCCGAGGCCCGTCGAGCCGCCCTCGCCTACACCCACGGCGACCGATTCCCCGACCTCCCCGGCCACCGGAAGTTCACCACCCACTGGCACATGGCAACCGCCGTCGCCGCGATGAAGGAAATCGAGCACGGAGGGCCCCGGACGTCGCCCGACCTTGTCCGCATCTTCAAGTCCATGGGTGTCGATATTGTTCACCTGGCGGAATTTCACGGCGACGGCCAACCGAGCGACCCCGGCCCGGTCCGGCTTGGCGAGATGAAGGCCATGTTCGACGAGTGCCGCCGACTCTCCGACGACAAGCTGCTGGTTCTCCCGGGCGAGGAGGCGAACTTTCCCCTGGGCCTCTCCGACGCCGGCAAGCGCCCCGGCCACTGGGTCTACCTCTTCCCGGGGCCCGTCTACTGGACCATGAAGCGTGCCAAGGGGCAGCCGTTCGAGGAACAGACCTCGGCGTTCGGGAAGGTCTATCACGTGGGCGACGGCCGCGACTGGCAGGAACTGCTTTCGCTCGAGCGCGGCCTCGCGTGGACGTCGCATCCGAGGATCAAGGGGTCGAGCTGGACGCCCGACCTCTTCCGCCACGAGGATTTCTATCGGTCCGCAACCTGGCTGGGCGCCGCCTGGAAGGGGATGCCGGCCGACCTCTCGAAGGACCGCCTCGGCACCCGGGCCCTCGACCTGCTCGACGACATGGCAAACTGGGGCCCGCGCAAGTACATGCCCGGCGAGGTCGACGTCTTCAAGATCGACCACACTCATGAGCTTTACGGCCACATGAACATCAATTATATGCGGCTTGAAGGCGATCGTCTGCCCCGGTTCGATGAGGGGTGGAAGCCGGTCCTCGACAGCCTGCGCGGCGGACGTTTCTTCGTCACCACGGGCGAGGTGCTGATCCCCGAGTTCACCGTTCAGAGTAAGCCGAGCGGTTCCACGGTTCGGGTCGAACAGGGCGATCAGGTGGAAATCCGACTCGACCTCTCGTGGACCTTCCCGATGCGGTTCGTCGAGGTGATCTCGGGCGACGGTTCGAAGGTCTTCCGTCATCGGGTCGATCTGTCCGGGACCGGCTCGTTCGGCAAGCAGACGGTTCGCCTCGCCCTCAATCTCGATGGCCGGAAGTGGGTGCGGGTCGAGGCGTGGGACATCGCCACGAACGGAGCCTTTACCCAGCCTGTCTGGCTGGAGGACGCGAAGGAAGCAACGATCTCGTCACGATGAGGGGACGCTGGATTTCTGGTCGCGAGGCGACTCGACAACGATCCCTTCGGCGGCCAGGAGGGTGCCTTTCGCCTCCTCAAAGGCGATGAGCGCGACGCCGTACAATGCCCGGCACCGGGTCTCGGCCGCCTCGGAGGTCGCGTCCTCGTGGATCGCCTGAGAGTAGCGGCCAGACATGATCCGGCCCTCGTTGTAGAAGCCCTGCTGTCGCTTCCGTTTCTCGGCCGTTGCAAGTCGAGACCGTGAGGCCGCCCGCAAGCATCCGTTCCAGATGCGCGACCTGCCGAACCTGCACCGATTGGACGGGTCGTTTACGAACTGGTAGGGGAAGTTAGCTGGCCGACGCGGTTAGTCTCGATCGGCGGCAGACTCGGCCGACGG
>DAIDJI010000385.1 GCA_027451455.1 Planctomycetales bacterium
GCCTGCCGCCCTCGGCATCCGGCCGGCAACCATGCATCTCGCCCGGATCACGGCGCGCCTTGGACGGCCCCGGTCAGCCAACGGCCCCCGCGCCCGTCGCCTTCGCCAGGCCCGCGATGGCGCCCAGCTTGATGATGGGGCTCAGCCATTTGAGCCCCGTGGCGTCGATGCCGACCGCGATGGGGTCCGGCACGTCGAGCATCCGGTAGTTCACGACGCCGGTAAGCACGATGGCGACCAGCAGATAAAGCAGAGTGCAAACGGCGAGCGAGCCCAGAATGCCGATGGGCATGTCCCGCTGGGGGTTCTTCGCCTCCTGGGCCGTCGTGGAGACGGCATCGAAGCCAATGTAGGAGAAAAACACCACCCCCGCGCCGCGAAGAATGCCGCTCCAGCCGAAGATCGCCGAGGCCGAGGGGTCGTCGGCCGGGTGCGATTCGAGGGCCTCGCGGACGCTGGTCGACCCGCTCCCCCGGAGCCGGTGCGCCGGTCGGGTCAGGGCGTTGATGAGGAGGTTGCGGGCGATCCGGGAGAGCCAGCCGCGGAAGCTCCCGCGGGATGGGTCGGGATCGTATCGGCCGATCGACCGGGCGACGGCGCCGAAGACCTCCTGGCAGAGGTCGTGCGCGTCGGCGTCCTGGAGCCCGCGTCGCCGGGCCAGGCGGTAGACCAGCGGTCGATAGATCGCCGCGAACTCGCGCCAGGCCGCTGCGTCGGCCGGGTCTCGGAGCTTGACGATCAGCGTCTGCCGGGTCGCCGGCGCCGTCGGGTCGTCCATTGGAAGTTCTCCCCTCCACGAAGGGTTACACACGCCCCGGGCCGGGATCTTACACGATATCCGGACGATTCCGCTCGCGGCGAGGATTGCCGGCCTGATGCGAGGCAGCCGTTTGCCTTACAATGAGGGCCGGGGATGAGCCGGACGGGGACGAGGGACCACGCCATGTATTCGAGAATCTCGATCAGAAATTTCCGAGGGATCAAGACGCTCGATGGCGACGGATTCCGTCGCATCAACGTGATCGTGGGCCGGAACAATGCGAGCAAGACGACGTTTCTCGAAGCGATTTTTCTCCTGAGTGGAACGGCGAATATTCTGTACCCAATGACAATCGCTCAACTTCGCGGACAGAGGATGAGCAGCTCCTACCCGGACCCGATCTGGCGAGCGCTTTTCCACAACATGAATCCCGAGGTTTACGTCGAGATTGAAGGGCAATGGTCGAATGAGACGCAAGCGAGAAAACTGACGATTAGCGGATTCGGGATGGCCTCCCACATCGAGCCTCTTGAGAAAGAACGGGTAGATCAGTTTGACATCCCAATCATCACTCAGGACAAGGTGATCAACCGTCTTAATCTGGGATTTGATTTTCCCGATTGGGGTAGTTACTCGATGAGCGCGGAGCTTGATCCGTATTCCGGCAAGATCCAGGTCAATAACCTGCAGTATGTGGATGGCGTCCCAACGAAGCTCTTACCCGCCCGATCCTATGCGAGCGCCGAGCGGGTTGCACAGCAGTTTAGCGCGCTGCTCAAGACCAAACGAGATTCGGACGTCATTGACGCTCTGCGAATCATCGAACCGGATGTCGAGAGAATCGAGGTTCTCTCCGAGCCGAGCGGTCCCTCGATTTACCTGGACCTTGGACTCGAGGCGCTCGTGCCCCTCAATATCAGTGGCGAGGGCCTGGTCCGCCTGTTCTCGATCATTCTGGAACTGATCGCTTCGAGAGGCGGCGTGCTCCTGATCGACGAGATCGACAACGGCCTGCATTACTCGGTGATGCCGAAGCTCTGGAAGCTCCTCGGCGAGCTCGTCGAGAAATACGACGTCCAGGTCTTCGGCACGACCCACAACGACGAGATTATTCGCACGGCCCTGGATGCCTTCGCCGGGACAGAGGGAATGCTTGGTTTGTTTCGGATCGACAAGCGAGGCGATCGCCACGTCATGGTCGGCTATAGCGACGAGGCGATGGAAGGCGTCCGCGAGATGCATTTCGAGGTGCGCGGATGAATCTCAGGATCGTGAAATCCGGATTATGTTCATCAATGCTTATCTACATCGACGCCGACGCCTGCCCGGTCAAGGAGGAAGTGTACCGCGTCGCGCGCCGGTACGAGATCAAGGTGATCGTCGTAGCCAATGCGCCGATCCGGGTGCCGACCGACGAGCTGATCGAGCTGGTCGTTGTCCCGGGCGGGTTCGACGCGGCCGACGACCGGATCGCCGAGGGCGTGGGGTCGGTCGACATCGTGGTCACGTCCGATATCCCGCTGGCCGATCGATGCCTCCGCGCCGGGGCGCGGGTGCTTTCGCCAAGGGGCATCCCTTTCACCGAGGACGATATCGGCCACGCCCTGGCCACCCGCGCCCTGCTGGAGATGCTCCGCCAGTCGGGCGAGCACGGCGGCGGACCGCCGCCGTTTGCGAAGGCCGATCGATCGCGGTTCCTCGGCAAGCTCGACGAGATGATCCAGGCGATCCGACGTCGCAAGGGACCCTGATGGGCCCTCCGTCCGTGCGATTACCGGCCCGCGTCCGTCACCTTGAGCTTCACGTTGCGGAACTCGATCCGGTAGCCCTCGGCCTCGACACCGACGTAGCCGCTGGGGACCTCGCAGTCTTCCCATCGGTTGGTGATCGCGCCGTTGACCCAGAGCGTCATTTCCTTTCCCTTGCAGGCGAGCTCAAAAGTGTTCCACTGGCCGGCCGGCTTCACGCGTGAGGGCCTTGCCTGCTTCGAGAGGTTGATCCGCTTCAACTTCCCGTCGGCCTCGGTCTCGCCGAAGATGTAGCCGCCCGAGCCGTCGCCGGTCTGGGCCTGGTGCCAGATCCGGGCGTCGATCGAATTGCGGGCGTACATCCCCGAGTTGTACTTGCCCTTCTTCCCCTCGACCGGCGTGAACCGCCATTCGACGTGGAAGATACCGTCGCCGACAGGGCGGTCCCACCGGAGCCATTCGTGGCCGCCGTCGCCCGCGCAGATAAGGTGGCCGGTCGCCGGGTCGATAGACCACTGCGATCGAGGATTCAACTTCCCCTTTGGCGGGATCGGCCCGCGGACCCATCCGTTCAGCTCGGGCCCGGCCTTGGCGAGTAAATCCGTCCAGCCGCTCGGGTCGCGCTCCAGGGCGGCGGGCGTCTCGGACTCCTGGGCCATCACCACGCCGGCGGTTGAGGCCAGCAGGACCGCGGACAGTATCAGACGCGCGAATCGCATCGTTCGAGGACTCCACAAGAGACAACGATCGGGACCGGATCGACGTCCCCAGAGTGTAACCGGCCGGTCGGCGGTTCGCGCCGGTCAACCGCCACGGCTTGGCCGGGCTTGAGCGTTGGCGGAGCCCGTGCGAGACTGGAGCCCGTGGAGATTTCCGCGAGCCCCATCGGAGGCAACGGCCATGCGTCCCATCACGGCCGGACCGAAAACGATCGTCTATCCCGACAGTGACGGGAAGCCCATGGCGGAGAATACGCTCCAGTACCGTTGGATCGTGACCATCAAGGGAGGGCTCGAAGTCACCTTTCTCCACGATCCCAACGTCTTCGTCGCGGGGGACCTGCTCTGGTATCCGGTGGAAGGCAACCCGAAGATCCGGATGGCGCCCGATGCACTCGTCGCCTTCGGCCGGCCCAAGGGCGAGCGGGGCTCGTATCGGCTCTGGGAGGAAGACGGCATCCCGCCTCAGGTCGTCTTCGAGGTACTCTCGCCCGGCAATCGCGCCGGGGAGATGGCCCGGAAGTTCCAGTTCTATCAGCGATACGGCGTCGAAGAATACTACATCTACGATCCCGACCGAGGGACACTCCGCGGCTGGCTCCGGCACGGCCAGGTGCTGGAGGAAATCCCCCAGATGGCCGGATTCGTCAGCCCCCGCCTGGGCATCCGTTTCGAGCCGGGTGAAGGCCCCGACAACCTCGCGATCTACCGGCCCGACGGTAGCCGGTTCCAGTCCTTCGAGGAGACAGCGGAACAGGCTGAAGCCGAGCATCGTCGCGCCGAGACCGAACGCCGGAACGCCGAATCCGAGCGCGACCGGGCCGAGCGCTACCTGGCAAAGCTCCGCGAACTGGGTATCGAGCCCGATTGATCCCGATTAGGGAGGCTCCTCGATGATGATCCGACTTCTCGCCCCGATGGCCATGCTGGCGATGGTCGCAACGACCCGCGCCGAGGGTCCAGCCCTCCGCGCCGGTGCCTCGGCTGTCGACCTCGCACCCGGGCGCTTCCCGGTGATCGTCAACGGCGGGTTCCTCGCCGCCCGCGCCGATCGGCGGAACGACCCGATCCGCGCCCGGGCGATCGTCCTCGACGACGGCACGACCCGGCTGGCGATCGTCGTGGTCGATAGTTGCATGTTGCCGCGCGAGTTGATCGATCGCGCCAAGGCCATCGCCCGAGAAAGGACAGGCATCCCGGTCGACCGGATGCTGATCTCGGCGACGCACACCCACTCGGCGCCCTCGGCGATGGGGGCGCTCGGCACGCCGCCCGACTCCGATTACGTCGCGGGCCTACCGCCGAGGATCGCCGGGGCGATCGTGGGCGCCGTCGCGAACCTCGAACCCGCACGCGCCGGCTGGGCGGCCGTCGACGATCCCGAGCATACCCACTGCCGACGATGGATTCGGCGCCCCGACCGGATGCTCGCCGACCCCTTCGGCGTCCGGAACGTCCGGGCCAACATGCACCCCGGTTATCAAAATCCCGACGCCATCGCCCCCGCCGGACCGGTCGACCCGGCGCTCACGGTGCTGGCGATCCGGTCGACAACCGGGCGGCCGATCGCTCTCCTGGCGAACTACTCGATGCACTACTACGGGGCCGATCCCGTCTCGGCCGACTACTACGGCCGGTTCGCCGATTCGCTCGCCCGACGCCTCGGCGCCGATCATCCCGCCGACCCGAAGGCACCGCCGTTCGTCGCGATGATGTCGCAGGGGACCAGCGGCGATCAGATGTGGATGGACTACGGCGCCCCCAAGAAATCCCCGGGCCTCGACGCCTATGCCGACGCCGTCGCCGAGACCGCCGAGCGAGCCTGCCGGGCCATCGAGTACCGCGACGACGTCCGCCTGGCGATGGCCGAGTCGACCCTGACCCTCGATCGCCGCCTCCCCGATGCCGACCGCCTGGCCTGGGCGCGCGGCGTGATCGCCGCGATGAAGGGCCGCGACGAGCCCCGAACCCTCCCCGAGGTCTACGCCCAAGAGGCCGTCTTCCTCCACGACGACCCGCGCCGAGAGCTGAAATTGCAGGCGATCCGGATCGGCGACCTGGCGATCGCCGCCATTCCGAACGAGGTTTATGCGATCACCGGTTTGAAGCTCAAGGCCCGGAGTCCGATCCCCCTGACGATGAACATCGAACTGGCGAACGGCTCCGAGGGCTACATCCCGCCCCCCGAACAGCACGCCCTCGGCGGCTACACGACCTGGCCGGCACGGACCGCCGGACTGGAAGTCCAGGCCGAGCCGAAAATCGTCGACGCCGTCCTGGCGCTGCTGGAGAAGGTCTCCGGCAAGCCCCGGCGCACCATCCAATCCCCGAAAACCCCGTACTCCGAAGCCGTCCTCGCCTCGAAGCCGATGGCCTACTGGCGGCTCGACGAGATCGAAGGCACCACCGCGATCGATGCGAGCGGCCACGGTCG
>DAIDJI010000386.1 GCA_027451455.1 Planctomycetales bacterium
GCTGGGTGGTCCCATTGCTGGATCTTCCATGGCGATCGTCGACGAAGGGCGTGTCTCCGATGGATTCGGACGGCCGAGGACTCTTGGCGTCGAGGCCCCCTTCGTCCGTGAAGGCGAGCTGATGTCGAAACTCCACGACCTGCTCCACTCTCCCATGGGCGACTGTATCACGAGCGTTGTCGACGACATGCACCGTCTCCTTTGCCAGGTGCGGACGACCGGCTGAGGAAGATTGGGGCCCAGGACGCTGATCTTCCGGATCGGGATGGCCCTCCAAGCCGATCTCTTCCGAGGAATCCGCACGCGGGCACGATTTGTCGGGTAGATTTGCTGGAGAGCGATGGGCCTCGTCGCGGACAGGCCCTCGCTCCACTGCACCCCTTGAGTGGACTACCCGAGAGGAAATCCGATGCCGCAAATCCGCGCCCGCGAGGCTCTTCCGCTCGTGCTGGGCCTTACCCTCCTTTTGACCCTGGCCGATGGGTCCGAGGCCGGCGATCGACGATTCCGACGCGCCTGGCGACGCCCGCCGACCCCACCTCTCCCAACCGCCCGGCGGATCGACCCGGTCTATGGCGATCGTCTCGGGACGTTCATGCCCACTCCCGCCGTCTACATTCAGGCCAATTACCCATTTGGCGGCGGATACGCTCCGCTGGGTATCTACGGCGATCATAACCTTTCTGAGTACGGGCCGTTCTCCAGTTTCCGATCGGTGACGGCGCCCGTGGCCTCCTATTCGCGCGGCTATGACGGAGTCGTCCGCCCCACCGAATCGATCTCCAATACCTTCCCCAACCTGCCCCTGCTCGCTCCCCTTGCCTATCCCACCCGGGCTAACAACTACTACGCTCCGAGAGTCCGAAACAATCCGGCCGAGGAGAGCGCCATCGACTGGATCGACCATAACTGATCGGCGAGAAACGCCTGGGCGGACACGGAACACAAAGGAGTGGTCTGGCGCCCGCCCTCGCCTGATCCCGTCAGGCCCTGCGCCAATAAGTGGCCGGTGTCCGGCGAACAGGTATCAGGGTGGTTCGTCCGATCGAGTCGGTCACCGTGAGCGGGGGTGTCGTCGTGGGCGAGAGGCCAAAGCGAGTCTACGGGATTGACCTGGGGACCACCTACTCGGCGATTGCCTATGTCGACGAGCATGGGAAGCCCGCAATCGTGCCGAACCAGGAGAGCGAGCGGATCACTCCCTCGGTCGTCCTGTTCGAAGGCGCCAATGTGATCGTTGGGAACACGGCGAAGGAATCCGCTCGGGTCGAGCCGCACCGTGTGGTTACACGTGTCAAGCAGCACATGGGCGACCCAAACTTTGTCTTCGAGCACGAAGGGCAAGCATTTGGTCCCGAGGACATCTCGTCGTTCATCCTCCGGAAGGTGGTCGGCGATGCGGAGATCGCCCTGGGCGAGCCGATCACCGATGTGGTGATTACCTGCCCAGCCTACTTTGGCACGGCGGAGCGTGAGGCGACGGCGAACGCGGGCCGGCTCGCCGGCCTGAACGTCCGGGCGATCCTCAACGAGCCGACCGCCGGTGCCATTGCTTACGGTTTGGAGCGCGGCGAGGACCAGGTGGTGCTTGTCTACGACCTCGGCGGCGGGACGTTCGATGTCACGATGATCGAGATCAAGGATCGACTGATCCGGGTGATTTGTACCGGGGGCGATCATCGGCTTGGCGGTCTTCTCTGGGATGAGGCGATCGTGATGCATCTGGCCGAGGAGTTCCGCACTCAGACCGGCGAGACGGCCGATCCGCTTGATGACCCGGAGGTCCTCAACGACCTGTTCCTCCAGGCGGAGCGAGGTAAGAAGACGCTCACCCAGCGCGAGAAGGCACCTTTCCGGATCACCCACGCTGGCCAGCAGGCCCGCGTCGAGCTGGACCGGCCCCGGTTCGAGGAGATCAGCCGGCACCTCCTGGATCGGACGATCGAGTTAACTCGGGAGATGCTCGCCGAGGCGACCGCCAAGGGTTATACCCGGTTCGACAAGATCATTCTGGTCGGCGGTGCCACCCGGATGCCTCAGGTCCGTGGGCGGATCGTCGAGGAGTTCGGAATCGAACCCGAGCTCTTTGATCCGGACGAGGCCGTCGCCAAGGGCGCCGCGCTCTTTGCGCTCAAGGAATCACTGCTTGACCAGGTCCACGACTTCCTCGCCATCCGGACCGGAGCTGAGGCCGAGGCGAACAGCCCGATCGACCTGGGCCAGGTCTCCGATGAGGAAGTGGCCGAGGCACTCGACCACCTCGAGAAGGAGTTGGAGTTCACCCTGACGGGGCCGGTCCGGGCGTTGGTGAGCACGCGAATTGTCAACGTGCTGAGCAAGGGCCTTGGGGTCGTCGCCCGCGATGACCGAGGGCGGGACGTGATTGTCTACCTGCTCCCAAGGAACGCCGAGGTTCCGCTGGAACGGTCGACCGACTTCGGCACCGATGCCGACGATCAGGCCGCGGTGGATATTCGGGTGATGTCGGGCGATCGAGAGAGCACCGACCCGGCCGACTGCCAGGAGGTGGGAGTGGCAACCCTGGAGCTTCCCGAGGGTCTGCCGGCGCGGAGCCCGATCCGGGTCCGCTTCGCGATCAACCGGGACGGGCGGCTGGATCTCACGGCCGCCGACTTGACCGGCGGGCGATCGATCGACGTCCGGTTCGAAACCGAGGCGGTGCTGAGCGCAGAGGAGGTCGCCGAGCGGTCGACCGCACTTCGGCTGCTCAGCGTCTCGTGAACGTTGCGATGGGCGGAAAAGCGAATCCGGCTCAGCGCTCCCCTTCGCGGCGGACCTTGACCTTCCGCCCCTTGATCTTGGCCCCGCGAAGAGCCACGATCACGGCCTCAGCGACCTCATCCGCGACGTCGACCAGCGAGAAGCGGTCGGCGATTTCGATGGCGCCGATCTCCCGGCCGTCGATTCCGGCCTCGCCGGTGATCGCTCCGACGAGATCCTGAGGTCGGACGCCGACTTCTCGACCGGCGCCGATGAAGAGGCGAGTCATGGAGGCCCGCCCGCCCGTGTGAGGGACGCGGCCCCGAGGACGATCATTCCGTGAGGCGCCAGGACGGGCATCGCGCGAGCCACGGTCGGACCTCGGGGCAAACTCGGGGATCTCCTCGGGTTCGTCGTCGCCGGGCCCCTCCGCGCGGTGGGCGAGCTTCACGGCGGCCAGGGCCACCTGCATCACATCGAACTCGTCGGAGAGAGATTCCACGACGACTCGGAAGTGGTCGAGGTCGCCGGCGAGGACCGCCTCCCGAAGCGCAGCGCGGGTCAGTTCGAGGCGGCGGGCCCGGAGGTCGGCCACGGTCGGCAGGCGGGCGACATCGATTTTCTGGCGGGTCGATCGCTCGATGCCCTGCAATTGCCGGTGCTCGCGTGGTTCGGCGAGCGTGATGGCAACCCCCTCGCGACCGGCGCGGCCGACCCGGCCGATCCGGTGGACGTACGACTCGGGCTCGCAGGGTACGTCGTAGTTGATCACATGCGACAGATGTTCGATGTCCAGGCCACGGGCGGCGACATCGGTGGCGATGAGCAGGTCGATCCCGCCGGCGCGGAACCGCTTCATCACCCGGCTGCGCTGCTCCTGGGTCATCCCGCCGTGCAGTCCCTCGGCGCCGTAGCCGCGGCCGGAGAGTGTTTCGACCAGTTCGTCGACCTCCGTTCGGCGCCGGCAGAAGACGATGGCCGATGTCGGCCCCTCAATGTCGAGCACCCGGCCGAGTGCGGCCAGTTTGTGTTCCTTGGGGACGATGTACGCGACCTGTTTGACCCGTGGGGTCGCACCCGCGGCGACCTTTTCGGCCCCGATCTTGATCTTGACCGGATCCTTCAGGTGCTTCCGGGCGATCGCGGCGATCCGGGGCGGTAGCGTTGCGGAGAACAGCAAGGTTTGCCGACCGGAGGGCGTCTCGGCGAGGATCGACTCGATATCCTCAGCGAAGCCCATGTCGAGCATTTCGTCGGCCTCGTCGAGAACGACGATCGCCAGGCCCTCCAGCGCGAGCGTCCCCCGACGAATATGGTCGAGGGCACGGCCAGGGGTCGCCACGACCACATCGATCCCACGCTCCAGGCCGCGAAGCTGTGGACCATACGCCTGTCCACCATAAATGGGCAAAACCTTGATTCCGAGCGGCCGGCCGTAGCGATGAACCGCCTCGGCGACCTGCATGGCGAGCTCGCGGGTCGGGACGAGGATCAACGACGACGGACGGGCTCGACTGGTGCCGAGAGCACCGAGCCGCTGAATCATGGGCAGGGCAAAGGCGGCTGTCTTGCCAGTTCCGGTCGCCGCCTGACCGACGAGGTCTTTCCCATCGAGGATCGGCGGGATGGCCTCCCGCTGGATGGGAGTCGGCTCCTCGTAGCCAAGCCCCTTCAGCTCCTCGACCATACGCGAATCAAGGCCCAGCGTACTGAACCCGCCCGCCACTTCCACCAGGCTCATGCCCGACATCCGACGCTCCTACCGTACCGCCGCCAGAGGAACTAACCCCGCCCGGTCCGTGACCTGGCCGGCCGCGAAAGGTGCGCCGGCGGGGCGCCGACGAGGTTCCATGGCATGGTCGTCGATTGGGAGCCGGAATACAATCGCGGTTCGGTCAGGATATTCGCGAGAAGCCCCGGCGGGCCGCTTCAATCCTTCAGGTCGATCTCCAGTGCGGTCGGCTCGGCGCCCAGGGAGATCTCGAAACTTCCCAGAAGGCTCGACACCGGCGCAGGCACAGCCGGGGGCGAAAACCCGGGCGCCGGCCCCGATGGCGGGGCCGAGGACTGAGGTGGTTCCAGCCGCTTGTAGACGTGGACCTTGAACCGAACCCGAGACCCATCATCCACCAGCCAGACGGATCGACAGGAGAAGGTCCCATCCGGAAGGATCTCGGCGATCACGTCCGAGGCGTGATCGCAGTCCTGCGAGTTGAAATACACGACGCCACCGGCCATCGGCCGTCCATGGCATCGAACGTGCCCTTCCAGGGTCGACTCAATGGGGACCGTCTCGCGTACCAACCCCAGTAACAGGCCCATCGGAAGACCACCGAGAAACACCAAACCCGTCCAGAAGCGAGCGTGGTTCATGGCAGCATGTCCGGGATCGAGTCCATGACGGGAGAGGCGCTCGCCATTCCCTCACCGGGCATCCGGCCCATCCGGGCGGCTCCGTCCGCTCCCGTCATCGAAGCTGAAGAGAGGTACCTTCGACCCAGTCCGCCCGATCAGTTCCGTCTCGGGAGGTTGTCCGAAGGTCGGTCGCTCGAAGTGCTACGTCATCCTAGCAAGATTTCTTTACGACCACACCCCGCAACCGGCCACCGCCCGCAAAATTTCTTCATTCTTGGTCGTGACGATATTCATGCGCGCCGACATGCTCGGCACCTTCTTCCGTCTGCCCAGGACCTTGTGAAATGCTCGTGCCGGCTCGACTCGAGTCGCGGATGAACTGGAGAAGATCCCGGGTGAGTTCGCCGGTACCATCGACCCTGGGAACCTTGTTTTGTCCCCCCAGCCTGCCCCGATTTCGCATCCAGTTCTCGAAAGTGCCTGGAGTTGCGACCTGGAGGGCGGGAGCCGGCAGTCCGACGCCGGCAATCCGGTGCGCCCGGTAATCGTCGTTCCGCGCGGATAGATCTCCGTCGAGGAGATC
>DAIDJI010000387.1 GCA_027451455.1 Planctomycetales bacterium
CACGAGCCTCTGAGGGAAAACCTCGACCGGCTCCGGGCGGCCCGCGACCAGGACGGCGAGCCATTGGAAGTGGTGGAACTGCCGATGCCGCGCCCGGTCGTCTTTGAGGGACAGCGGCTCCCGGCGAGCTACGCCAATTTTTACATCGCCAATTCGGTCGTGCTGGTCCCGACGTTCCACGACCCAGCCGACCGCCAGGCACTCGACATCCTCTCCCGACTCTTCCCCGATCGCGAGGTTGTGGGGGTGCATTGCGTGGACCTCGTCCTCGGCCTGGGGACGCTCCACTGCCTGACCCAGCAGCAGCCGGCCGGCCCGGTGGAGGGTTGATCCGCCAGCCTTTCTAGCCGCATGATGGGAGGACCTGTCGAAATCAACACCCCATCGGAGGAGCGGGCTATGAATCCCGTGGATCCTCGAACCGAATGTGGAGATGAGCCTGATACGGCGACTCCAGCCGCTCCCGTACGGTTTCGGACCGACATTCGCGGGCTGATGGCGCTGGTCGCCTGCTGCGCCCTGCTGGTCTGGATCGCGATGACCTTCCACGAGAGACTCGACCCGACGCGTTCCGTGGCGGCCGGCCTCCGGTCTTCAAGCTGGCTCCGCCGCATGGAGACGGCGGAAAACTTGAGAACGATGATCGACCGCGATGACCGAGTGGCGATCTTCGCGCTGGCCTCGTCGGCGAACGATGAGGTCCTTAGGGCCAGGCTATCGATCCTCGAAGTCCTGGGCCGCGTCACCTCCGAGGGGATTCGAAACGGTCAGCCCGAAGACTCTATCCAGGCCGGAGTAGCCGGGCTGTTGCGGGCGTTGGTGGACCCGGAGCCGATGGCCCAGCAGACAGCGCTTCACGGCCTCGGCTTGATCGCTCGGACTCCTGGTCCCCACCCGATCGACCGTCGCGCCCTCGCTGCGGCGGTCGCCGACCTACTGAACGACCCAGAGCCTTCGGTCCGCGTATCCGCTCTCTTTACAATCATGGCCTGCGGAGACAAAAACACCGAGACTCCGCCGCTCCTGGTGGCGAAGCTGGAGGACCCCGACGTCGAGGTTCGGGCAACAGCGTTCTTGGCCCTCCGCGATTTCCCCCGCGACCTTGACCGGCATCTCCCCCTGTTGCTCCGTGGTCTGGACGATCCGCAGGTCCGTTCCTCGTGCCTGGGGTACTTCCAGCCCGACCGTCCCGCTGGATTTACGACCAAGGTGATCCCCGTGCTGGTCACGGCCCTGGGGAGCCGATCGCGAATGGTCCGCCGGGCCGCCGCTGGCGCCCTCTGTCAACTGGCAACCGACTCTCGGGCCGCCGTTGCGATTCCGGCACTCATGGCGGTTCTCCGCGAGCCGACAACCGTCGAGCCGCCCCAGGAGCCTCCGGGCGACCTCGCCGACCCCGACCCAGTCCCGGTCGCTGCCCTCGCCCTCGGCCGAATGGCACCAGACACACCGATGGCTGGCAAGGTCCTGACCGTCCTCGCCGAGATCGCCCAATCCAGGAATCACCGGAGACAGTCCGCGGCCATCGAGGCCATCGGCCAGTTCGGACCAGCTGCCGAGCCGGTCGTCCCCCTTTTGATCCAGGTTTTTCACGACGGGATGGCAAGGGCAAATTGGATTTCTTACCATTCCCCCTACGTGATCCCCGGAGCCCTGGCGCGGATCGCGCCGGGCACGAGATCGGCTAAGGCCTCGGTGAAGGTACTGATCGAGTCGCTGGAGCCGGGTATCGATGTAGACGACAATATCCAATCATCGACTCTCCAGGCACTCGTCGCCTTCGGAGCCGAGGCCGTGCCGGCGCTTCCTCGCATCCGCGAGTTGCAGAAAGGTTTGTCGCAGGCCGTTCAGAGGTCCGCCGAACTTACGGCAAGCTCGATCGAGGCCGCCGTGATTGCGTCGAAGGAGACCGGCACGGTTGTCGGGGGCAAGCCCCGGGCATCGAACCGCCCGGCCGGTTAGAATGGCCGCGGCTCGGGCCGACGGCCCGGAATCACATGGAGATCAGCCTGGGAGGTCATCCGAATGAGCATCCTGAAGCGATGGGGTTTCGCCGGATTGGCGGTGGTGCTGGCGGTGGGGTGGTCGTATCGCGAGATCGCTCTCGCAAGCGAGCGGGCCAACGAGGTCCACTCCGGAACGATCGGCGTGGAGCAGGTCGAGATGAAGACCGCCACCTATAACGGGCAGCCGGTGGGTCAAAATGGCGTCTACGTCGCGGGCGAGACGCCAGCCTCGACGAAGTTTGTGACCGGCCGGTTCGTCCTGCCGCCGGGCAAGACCCCGCACGCGCCTCATACCCACGCCGAGGAAGAGGTGATGATCGTCGAGCGTGGCCACGGCGAGATCTTCTGCGACGGCAGGACGACGAAGGTCGGTCCCGGCTCGGTGATGTTCACCGTCCCGAACGCCTCCCACGGCATCACCAACACCGGCGACGAGCCGATCGTCTTCTACTACGTGAAGTGGGAGTCGAAGAAGTAAGCCCGGCTGGCTCCAGGTCTCACCCCCGGGGGCCGGCCGCCGCGGGAATCTCCACCACGCGAGTGGTCCGGTCCGGACGCTCGCGCATGGGGAGATGCCGGCGGTATCGATACAGGCCGTTGCTCATCCGGGCGTCGCGGCCCTTGTTCACGGCGAGGCGGCGGTCGACCCGGTCGAGACGTGCGCTGAAAAGCTCGATCGCCCGGGTCTGCCAGCGAACGGCGTTTTCGAAGTCGCCAACCTCAGCACAGGCAGCGGCAATCGCCTCCAGACAGGACGGATCCGACCATCGCGTCAGCTTGCAGGCGACGGTCGCCTCCGCAAGGGCCCGGCGGCCGTCGCGGAATCCGTCCAGGTCGCAGGAGGCGAGCAGCCAGGCCACCTCGCGATGCCCGACCGGATCCTCAGGCGCGACCTGGGCGAGTTCCTCGTAATTCCCGAGCATCCTGGCGAAGTCACCGGTCATTTTCCAGATTCGACCACGGCCGACGTAGGCCGCGGTCGCGCGGGGCTCCACGGCGATCGCGGCCTGGTAGTCGGCCAGCGCCTGGTCCGGTTTCAGATCCTTCTCCCACTCCATCGCGCGGAGGAGGTAGCCGTCGATTTGATCGGGGGCCAGCCGGATCGCAGCGCTGAGATCGGCGATGGTCCGGGCGTGATCGCCTCGACGAGCCCAGAGGCCGCCCCGCCCGAGGTAATACGCCGACTCCTTCGGGTCGATGGCAATCGCCAGGTCGTAATCGTCAATGGCCTCGGCGTAATCGTGCCGCCGGACCCGGAGCGAGGCCCGAGTCGCGAGGAGCCACGCATCCCTCGAATTCTCGGCAATGGCCCGGTCGAAATGCTCGAGCGCCCGATCGACCGGGACCACGCGATCGGCGTCGACCCATCCGCGAGACTGGCCATCGGCTCGCGCGACGAGCAACCGACCGTCCTGAATTTGCTCGACTTTCAACACAGCACCCGGCGTGGGCGAAATCTCGCGATCTCCGGCCCGAAGCTTCAGCCCCTGGCTGGCCGGCACGACCTCCGAACCCACAGTGATCCCGGCCGCCGACCCGTCTCCGCGCGCCCCGGCCCCGGCCGCGATCATCGCGGCGAGCCAGATCCCCAGCCAGGCGCCGGGACGAATTCGGGACGGCCGATTGGGTCGTCTCATCGAGTACCTCTCTGAAAGCTGGCGGGAAGTCGGGGCGGGCCTATTCGTCGACGGTATCGAGATTCCGGTGACCGTGCAATTCGCCGCCGGTGAGACGTTCGATAATCACGTCGGTGGAGACGATCTCGATGCCGATCCATCGGCGGTTCTTCCGCTCGCAGACGGCGAAGGTGGTGCCACTGCCTCCGAACGGGTCGAGAACGATCTCGCCCTCTCGCGTGGTCATCTCGACGACACGGTCGAGGATCTTGGTCGAGACGGCGTTGGCCTTCCGACCTGCCGACTTGAACTTGCTGTGCCGGACGGGCGGAACGTCGGTCCAGACATCCATGAGGTTCACGCCCTTCTCATTCATGGCGTCGCGATGGCCGCCGTAGTCCCGCAATTCCCCGCCGCAGTGCCGGCAGGTTTCGATCGGTGTCCGGATCTTGCGGAAGGTCTTCGGCTTCCCCTTCGTGTAGTAGAGCAAACTGTAATGCGCAGGGTAGAGCCGGCCGGGGATCGGCAGGCCGAACTTCAGGCTGACGGTGATCCAGTGGCGGAACTGCATCCCGAGCGAACCCAGGTGGTGACCCAGCTCGACGTTCCATCGCGGGATGTTAAAAACGAAGAGGGCACCGCCCGGCTTGAGGATGCGGCAGCACTCGCCGAGCCAGAGCCGGCACCAATCCACGTATTCGGAGTCGCCCCGTCGGTCATCGACCCCGGTGCCGTACTCCTTCCCCAGGTTGAACGGCGGATCGGCGAAGATGGTGTCGACGCAGGCGTCGGGGAACCTCGGCAGCATCGCCGCGCAATCGGCGCGGTAGAGGACCCCCAATTCGGTTCGGAACGCGGGGGCCACATCGATCAATTCGGGGGGGGTCAACGTCAGGGATTCCCGAGATAGTGGACGAACCAGTGGCGGGCAAGCCGGGAAACCTCTTCCAGGGCGCCCGGTTCCTCGAACAGGTGGGTGGCGCCTGGGACGATATCGAGCTGCCGGTCGCCACCGAGCAGGTCGAAGGCCTCGCGGTTCAGTTCCAGGACGATCTCGTCGGCGCCACCGACGATCAGGAGCGTCGGGGCCTGGACGTCGGGCAGGGCATCTCCGGCGAGGTCAGGACGTCCGCCCCGGGAGACGACGGCGCCAATCCGATCCGGATTTCGGCTCGCGGCCAGAAGTGCGGCGCCGGCTCCGGTGCTGGCGCCGAAGTAGCCCAGGCGAAGGTCGGCGGTCGCGGGCTGACTGGCCAGCCAGCCGGCCGCGGCGTCGAGCCGGTCGGCCAGAAGTTCGATATCGAAGACCTTCGATCGGTCGTTGGCCTCGTCCGGCTCGAGCAGGTCGAGAAGGAGCGTCGCGAGCCCAACCTGCTGGAGGACCTCGGCGACGTACTGATTCCGGGGGCTGTACCGGCCGCTGCCGCTCCCATGTGCGAAGACGACCACGGCGCGGGCGTCCCTGGGCAGGGAGAGCGTGCCGTGGACGGTCCGTCGACCGGCCGGAATGGCGACCTCCCTCGCGGCGATCTCGGGCGATTGAGGCTGGGTCATGGCGGGTCCTCCGGCGGGCGACCTGTGTTCGGGACGGGAGTAGGCGCGAGCACCGGCGCGGGCGAGCAGACGGGCGACCTCGTCGTCCTGGGTCTGCGAGAAGTCCTCGTACCAGAGCCCGACGGCCCGGAAGGGCTCGGGCGTGAAAGCGCAGAGGCACTCGTCGGCGATCTCTCCGAGTTCGGCACAGGTGGAGGCAGCACCGATCGGAACGGCGACGACGATTCTCGACGGCCCCATCTTCCGAAGGGCGGTTACGGCGGCCTTCATGGTCGAGCCGGTGGCCAGGCCGTCGTCGACGAGGATGACAACCTTGCCGGCGACGTCGGCCGGCGGGCGGCCGTCGCGATACGCCTCCTCGCGGCGGGCGAGCTCGCGGCGTTCGTCGGCGATCGCATCGAGGATGTCGTCGGCCTTGACCTTCATGGCCTTGACGACCTCGTCATTCATCACGACGACGCCGCCGGAG
>DAIDJI010000388.1 GCA_027451455.1 Planctomycetales bacterium
GATCCCGCTCGCCTCCGCCCGCGTCCTCGCCCCGATCGATCGCCAGGAGGTCTGGGGCGCCGGCGTGACCTACGAGCGGAGCAAGGTCGCCCGCCAGGAGGAATCCGAGGCCGCCGCCTCGTTTTACGATAAGGTCTACACCGCCGACCGCCCCGAACTCTTCTTCAAGGCGACCCCGTCCCGCGTCGCCGGCCCCGGCGCGCCGATCCGCGTTCGTCGCGACTCGAAATGGTCGGTCCCCGAGCCCGAGCTGGCGCTGGTCCTCAGCCCGGCCCTGAAGCTCGTCGGCTTCACCGTCGGCAACGACGTCAGCGCCCGCGACATCGAGGGCGAGAACCCGCTCTACCTCCCTCAGGCCAAGGTCTATCACGCCTCCTGCGCCCTCGGGCCCTGCATCACCCTCGCGCCGGCAATGCCGCCGCGCCCGGGAATCGCCATCCGCCTCGACATCGACCGCCACGGAAAAAACGCCTTTCATGGCGAGACAACGCTGGCCCGGATGGCCCGGCCGCTGGAGGAGCTGATCGACTGGCTGGGCCGCGAGGACCGGTTCCCGGACGGCGTGATCCTGCTGACGGGGACGGGGATCGTCCCGCCCGATGAATTCACGCTCGAGCCCGGCGACGTGGTCTCGATCGCCATCGATGGGATCGGGACGCTTACAAATCCGGTCGACCGTGGTGCGCCGAATGAGGGCCGGTGAAGGCCTCGACCGAAGAAGTGAGAGGAAAGCAGGAAGCGGGCGAAAAGTTGGAGATCATTACGCGACAATGATCTGGAATTGTTCAATCGTCAATTTTTGAGTCTTCCATCCGATTCCTTCAGATCTTCGGAGAGACCCTGCCACGCGGCCTTGAGGACGGGAAGTGGATCGGCCGCTCGCGCGCTCGAAAAGCCCAGAGAGTTGTCGGGCGGTGAGGAAAGACGTGGCGTTGGGAAAAGCGGCGAGCGGGACGGCCGCGCTCAGGTGAGGCGGCCGTCCCGATTGTCTCGGTCCGATCAGGACTTCGGCTTGGCGTCGGCCGGCTTGGCCTCGGGAGCCTTGGTCTCAGCCGGCTTGGCGTCGGCCGGCTTGGCCTCGGTCGACGGCGTCGGCGGGGTGGCCGGCTTGGGCGCCTCCTTCTGGATCGGCGTCGGCGGGGGGGTCATCGGGCCGGACGACGGGGGCGGGCTGCTCGGAGCGCCTCCCTCGTCGTTGCAACCGGAGATCACCGTCAGCGAGAGCAGCATGGCCGAGAGGCTCGACCAGGCCAGAAATCCGGGCTTGATCCGCACAGTGGGGCTCCTTTCAAGGTGTCTGGATCCGCCCCCGGTGCGGGGATGCCGCAGCCCGGGGACGCTCATCGATCCGCTCCCGACGTCTCGCGGGAAATAGCGAATCCGATCACGGCGTCGGATTATAGGCCATCGCCTTGGGGCTCCGCAACCGACTAGGCCCCCCGATCGTCCATGCGTGCGCCCACTTCCGGAGCCCATCTGGCCGTTTCGCCGGTCCGGGGGCCTCTGCGATCGTCACCATCGGACTGGCCGGAAGTAGGGGACGCTTCGACGGCCGGGCGCCGGTCAAGTGCCGGCCCCGGGCGATCGATCTAGGAGAGTGCCCGAACCGGGAGGAAGGTCCTCGATCGGGGCCATCCCGCCCCGGACGCTCCGGTCTCTCTCGCCGGCTGGAACGGGTCGTCAACACGGGCGGCAGGAGATCTCGACGACGGTGCCGAGCACCCGGCTCTTCCACATCCTCTTGTTGAATCGAGGCATGCCATGAATGCGACCCAGGGCTCCGCAAGTCTCGCGACGCCAGACCTGACCACCGCCCTCGCCGAGATCATCCGAGGCGTCTCTCCCCGCGCCCGAACTCTCACCATCCGCGACGACTCCCGACTCCTCGAAGACCTCGCTCTCGACTCGCTCGACCTCGTCGCGGTCGTCGTGCAAATTCAGGACCAGTTCGGCGTGGAAATCGATCCCGACGACCTGCCCGCCCTGCTGACCGTCGCCGATCTTGCCGCCAACCTCCGCCATCCGTCGCGCTCGGCCGCCTGATGAGGCCACCTGTCCGCTCCTCTGTAATTTGCAGAGTCTTCCGCCTTCCTGTAAAAACTTCCCTGTTTGCCACAATCCGCTCGCTTGCTCCAGACGTCGCCTTTCCACCCGGTCGATCGAATCGAGGCTGTTCCTAAAGCCTTCCTCGACCGGGACTTGCCTCGCGGGATCTCCTCTGGAAATTCCTTCCGCGGCTCGATCGACCGCGTGCGAGGCAGGGTTGGCATGGGTTTTGCTCCTAGATAAAGACGCCTCGCCTCCCACCCCATGGCGACCCGTCTCGACGCAGACCCGACGAGCCCAGCGACGACGCATCGACCCGAAGCCGGGCGGCCTGGCCGACCCCGGGATCGCTGGATCGATCTCGTTCCTGGTCCTCAAGCGTCTCGAACGGCCGGCTCGGTGGGCGGTTGCGATCCGCGGGCCCCAGGAGGGTGGTCCGTACCCCGGCGAACAGGAGGTTCGTGATGTCGGCCGTCAAGTCCCTGGCGAGTGTTGTGGCCGTCTGGACCGGGCTTGCCTTGCTGGCCATGTCGCCGGCGCGGGGCGATGGCATCACCCAGGCCGAGGCCCAACGGCTCTGGACCATGGTCTGGTCGGCCGGTGCCATCAACACCTATCAGGCCGCGGCCAACCCAGCCCCTCAGCCGGCACCCGCACCGGTTCCGGCCCCAGCCCCGGTTCCGGTTCCGGTCGCGATCCCCTCGCCTCCGCCCCCTGCTCCGGCCTCGGTCGCCATCCCCACGCCCGCTCCGGTCACGCCGATCATCGCTGGGTCGAACTGGCCGAGCATCGCGATGCCCGCCACGTCCGTCTCGCTCCCCACCGATGCTCCGGCGGCGATCACGGCACCGGTCTCGATGTCCACGCTCTCCACAATGGCCGTGCCGGTCTCGATGCCGGTCTCGACCCCGATCATTTCGACACCGATGCCCTCCACCGGCCAGGCGCCGGCGAATGTCTTCCTCAACATGACCTCGGGCCCGTTCCCTTCAGCCACCGGGTTAACGACCGGAACGGCCCAGGCATGGTACAACAGCCCGGCGGCGATCCAGGCCTTCGGTGGTGTCCCCAACGCCCAGCAGCAGGCCAGCTTTGTGCAGTCGGTTCTTCAGGATGTCCAGCACACCTACCAGATCTCTGGGATGGACCCAACCATCACGACCAACCCCAACACTCCCGCCCTGCATACCATCAGCGTGGCCTCGGGCCTTTCTTACGCTCCCAACCCCTCCGCAATCGGGATCACCGATGTCGGTGGCAACGGCTTCAGCTTCATCGACAAGCTCAATTACGCCAACAATCCAACCGACCTCGCCTGGGCGATCGCCCACAATGTCGCTCACGAGATGATGCACGCGTTTGGAATCGGCTATCATCCGGATGCTGGAAACTACGTGGACGCCGCCTCGGCGAACTGGTCCTCGCTGATCAACCCGAACATGCAGTTCGGCCCGAACGCGACGCAGCTGTTGCTGGCGAGTCAGTATGGGATGCTCAGCGGGAACACATCGGTCGGCGTGATCGGGGCGGAGGTTTTGAATCCGGGTGGAGTGACGGTGGAGGGAGACCAGACGATCGCTCCCGAGCCCGCGACGGTCGCCATGTGGACGTTTGGCGCGATCGGCGGCCTTCTGATGTACCGCCGTCGGGCCATGCGAGCCTCGGCCTGAAAGCTTCTGAAAGACTCGATGGAAAAGGGCGGATTGAATCTCTCCTTCGTGTTCTTCCCACCCCTCGCCTGCACCCTTGGCCCGGCGATCCGGCGGGTCGCCGCTGGGCTCCGTGTGTTATGATGAGATGGCGACGAGGCCCGAAAGCGTCACCCGGATATCTTCCCTCCCCATGCTCTCCCTGATGTTACTTGCGTCGACAACGGTCTTGCTGGCGATGCCTGGCCTCTCGGGCGAGGTCGCACCGCCGATGCCCGAGATTCGGGGGCCGCTCCGCTGGCTGCACGGGGGGTTCCGACTATATTGCGGGCTCTGGCATCAGCTTCGGGCAACGGGATACGCACCCCTGCCGGATTCGGGCCCGGCGATCCTGATCGCCAACCACACCTGCGGCATCGATCATGTGCTGCTCCAGGCAAACAGCCGGCGGCTGCTAGGATTCATGATCGCCCGCGAATATTACGATTCGCCCTGGCTGAACTGGATCTGCTCGTTCATCGGCTGCATCCCGGTGAATCGAGACGGCCGCGACCTGGCGGCGATCCGTGCCGGCCTTCGGGCGCTGGGGGAAGGTCGCGTCGTCCCGATCTTTCCGGAGGGGATGATCGTTCCCGAGTCGGGGCGTCGGCTCGGTCCGATCCGGCCTGGCAGTGCCTACCTGGCGATTCGTGCCGGCGTGCCGGTCGTTCCGGCGTACATCCTGGGGACGCCGCCGACCAACGAGATTCTCGAATCGCTGACTCGGCCATCGCGGGCCCGGCTGATCTTCGGCGCGCCGATTGACCTCTCCGACATCCCTCCTCACCGCGCCGGCGAGAAGGCCGTACAGGCGGAGGTCAGCGACCGGTTCCATCGGGCCCTGATGCAACTCCAGGCAAGGGCGATCGCCGAGGAGGACGGCGATGGGGCCTTCGATTGAGGCCGAGGCGCTTGCGGTTCTGGCAAGGTATCCGTCGGCGGTCGCTCCGACCTCAGCGCCCGAGGCGCTCGGTGGCGCGGGGGGGCTGAGCGGGGCGAGGCTCTGGCGGTATCCCTCGTCGGTCGGGCCGATGGTGCTGAGGCTCTGGCCGTCGAATGGCCCGGGGCGGGCGCATCGGGAGCAGGTCCATCGGTGGCTGAAACGGGCGAGCGACCTGCCGTTCGTCCCGGCCCCGATCGCCGATCGATCGGGCGCGACGCTTCAGGAATCGGCCTCGGGCCTCTGGGAGCTTTCCCGATGGATGCCTGGCTCCTCGGAGTCCGGAGGTTCACCGGCGCCGGTCCGGGTGGCCTCGGCGTTCGCCGCGCTGGCGACGTTTCACGGGCGGTTTGGAGACGACCGACGACGGGCGA
Source organism: Planctomycetales bacterium (assembly GCA_027451455.1). Classification (GTDB taxonomy): domain Bacteria; phylum Planctomycetota; class Planctomycetia; order Isosphaerales; family Isosphaeraceae; genus JAKAUH01. The sequence goes on from DAIDJI010000388.1 coordinate 5,049, forward strand.
GATCGCCGGGCCTCGCCGATCGGGCCGGGTCGATCGCCGGGCTGATCCGCGGCGGGTTCGACGAGCTGGAGCTGGCAATCACCGCCGACGCGACGCGCGAGCTGGCGACCCAGTGGCTGGCGCTGGGGCGTCGGGTCGCTCCTCGCCTGCTGGGCCCGGCGCGTGAGGCGGCGATTCGGGAGGTCTCGTTGCAGCCCTGCCTCCGCGACGCCCGGGGCGAGCATTTCCTTTTTGAAGACGACCGCGTGACGGGCCTGGTCGACTTCGGCGCGATGGGGGTGGATTGCGTGGCGTGCGACCTGGCCCGACTGATCGGCGACTGGCTCGACGACGACCCGATCGCCCGCGCAGGGGCATTGTCGGCGTATGAGCGTCTCCGTCCGCTCGACGTCGAAGAGGCCGCGCTGATCCCTGCGTTTGGGACGTCGGCTGCCCTGTTGATCGGCGAGCGATGGATGCGCTGGCACTATATTGAGGGCCGCCGGTTCGAGGATCCGGCGGCAGTGGCGACGGGCCTGAAGCGGAGCGTCGAGCGGCTCGGGCGGATGGTCTAGGCGGGAGGCCCGACACGGTCGCCCGGCG
>DAIDJI010000389.1 GCA_027451455.1 Planctomycetales bacterium
CGGAGTCAGCCGACGGGCGGCGCGGAATACCTGGTTGTCTGCCCGAATCGGCCGGAGGGGGCGTCGGCCTGGCGCGGGGTGACCGAGCTCTCGGCGGCGGATGTGGAGGGTCTGCTGGATCGGCTGGGTTCGGCCGGGCTCCCTGGGCGTGTTCCTCGGGTTGTGGCCAACGAGAGCCTGCTGGCCGATGGCCCGCTACTGGCGATGGCCTTGCGGGCGGGGCGCTTCGCCCGCTCGTTCGACCTGCTGCTCCGCGGCGCGGGGTTCTCCGGAGCGGATGCGTCGCCGCTTCGCGAGGTGTTGATTTCGCTTGCCGATCTGACACCGATCGGCCGGCGTGGCCTGGTTCGGGAGATGATGGGCCGCGCTCTCGGCGAGCGTCGAGCCGGGCGGTTTGGGCCGGCACCGATGGCCCAGGCCGTCGTTCCGCTGGGTGCCGGGACGGGCCTGAACCTGATCGGGTGGGACCTCCCCAGACCGACGGCGTGGGAGCCCGAGAGCTGAGGTCCGGGAAGGAAGCGATCGGTTCTCGGTCAGCCCTGATCGAACCGGCTCCACGACCAGACCACCTGTCCCAGGATCACGGGTGTCTGTTCGTCGAGCTCGATCGGGATCAGCGGATGGTCGCGACCGACGTTATGGTTAGGCCGAAGAATAATATGACGGCCGTGAACATCGAGCCATCGGATTATCGGTCGGCCGTCGGGACAGGCCGCCACGATTTGCCCGTGCAGCCGCATGGGGTCGATCACGGAACGGTCGATCGCCACGATCGAGCCGGGCGGCAGAATCGGGACCATCGCGTCGTCGTTCAGCCGCAGAGCGATGGTTTGCGAGGGGTGGGGCAGCCAGTGGCGATAGGCCAGGACGTGCCCCTCAAGCCGCGCAGGGTCAAGGCTTCGGCCCACGAACGCGTCGGACGGATACAGTCCAATCGCGACGAATTCCGAGGCTTCCTCGCCCGGTAGGTTCTCGGGCGCGACCACCACGGCCTCGCCGCTGGCCCGTTCGAGCTGCTCCAGCCCTCGGCGGATCAGCTCCACCGGCGACAACTCGGAAAGCAGCCGGTCCTCGTGCAAGGCCCGATACTTTCCCCCTTCCCCATTAAGCAGCCAGGTTGGGCTGGCCCCGGTCTGCTCGATGAACGCGAGCAGAACCTCCGCGGGGACGGTTACCCCTGTCTCGTAGTTATACCAGGTTCGCGCAGGCAGCCCTAACCGACGAGCCAGTTCCGGCCCGCCGTGTTCTCCGAACAACTCCTGGCGGATCTCGCGCAGGCGTCTCGACAACGAGGCTTTAACCGTGACACGGACCTTCGGCGTCTTCTTGCGAGCCACAGTGCTCGATCCCGCAGACCGGGACCCCCCAAGCTCCTACGGAACTCGACCTCGCCACGGACCTGACCAACCCACCGACCGCACACAACCCTGGATCCGGGGGATGAGCGTTTCCTCATCAGAATCCCCGCCTGGTCCGCCTCGATCGCGTCCCCTCGCGGCGGGGTTCCCCACGCCCGTGAAGACGATCACGCCGCGACCTCGCGGCTTGCGACGCCTCGGTCTCAGGATCGCCCTGTCTCAGCAGGACGGGTCGGAGGTGGGCTCAGGCTATGGTTGTCCGTAAATCCTCACCAATGAGGGTCTACTTTAGCTGAAATCTCACGCCAAGGCTACTCAGCCGCCGCGCATTTTTGCGACCACCCCTCACCGGTCCCACTCTCCCAGGGGCCGTGCGCCCGGCTCGGCACCATTCCACGTAAACCTTTGAATCTGGGAAAGATGTGACGAAGGCGCATTGCGGGAGGATCCTCGGGCTTCGCCCGATTTCCGACCCGGGCGATCGATCGTAAGCCCTTGTACTGCAAAGGATTCAGGCAAATCGATCGCCTGCTGGTCCTGGAAGTGAGTAATGGTGCTTTAAAACAACAGCAACGGTGCAAAAAGTGCAATGCATGAGGCGAGGCGTCAACACCGATGCCGAGGAGCGGGAATGTGCGTGAGTGGGAAGGGAATGGGGGCGTGATCCTGAGTCCCGGGCGGACGTGAACTCTGCGGGGTTCGCCCGGGATCGGGGGTTGCTGTGGGGTCAAAAGTAGCCGAGTTCGTCGCGGGCGGCCTCGCTCATGCGGTCGGGGGACCACGGAGGCGACATGACGAGGCGGACGTTGGCCTTGGCGACTCCGGGAACGGCCTCAAGGGCCGCCACGGCGTTCCGCAGAATCTCGGGGCCGGCGGGACAGGCGGGAGTGGTCAGCGTCATGTCGACGTCGACCTGATCGTCACGCGCCTGGACCGAGTAGACCAGTCCCAGGTCGATCACGTTGACGTTCAGCTCAGGATCGTTGACGGTCCGCAAGGCGTTCAAAAGGGTATCCTGGTCGAGCATCGCGGGGTCCTCGCCTCGGGTTTGATCGAGTCGTTCAGTCATCGATGGCCACGTAAATCTCATCGCCCCGGACCTCAACGGCGTGAGTCGCGACCGGCTCAAAAGCGGGCATCGAGAGCGCCTGGCCGGTCCGGACGTCGAACCGGGCGCCGTGCCTTGGGCACCGGATCTCGCAGCCGATCAGGTCTCCCTCGGCCAGCGGACCGCCGTCGTGGGTGCAGATGTCATCGATCGCGTGGAAACCGCCATCGCAGTGGAACACCGCGATCGCTCGCCCCTCCACCTCGACCATTTTCTTCCCGCCCGGCGGTAACTCCGCCCGGCTCGCCACCCTGGTGAATCTGTCTTTTGTCATTGTTAATCGCTCATTGGTAATTTGTAATTGGTAATTTGTTATTAGTTATTAGCCTATTGCTGAGACAGCGAAACCGCGTCCTCGGTAGGGGCAAAATTTATCTTTCCAGGCTTCTACCAATTACCAATTACCAATTACCAATTACCAATTACCAATTACCAATTACCAATTACCAATGACTAACTCGCTCGCTCGATGGCCGCGCGGGTGACCTCGGACTTGATCCGGCGTAGGACGCCGCCGAGTCCACGGACGCGGAGCATGCCGAGGGTCTCGGAGAGCCCGCACTGGGTGACGAGGTCATTCGGGATGCTCAGGACGTCCTCGACCGTGGCGCCTTCGAGGCCCTTGAGGAGCATGGAGACGAAGCCGCGGACGGTGGGGGCTTCGATTGGGGCGTCGGCGAAGAGTTCCACCTGGTCGTCCTTCAGTTCGACGAACAGATAGACCGGCGATTGGCATTCCTCGACGCGATGTGAGGCGTCCTTGTGCGCCTCCAGCCGCTCTGGGAGCGACGGGAGCGCGCGTGCGTAATCCAGCAGCAGATCGATCCGCTCCTGGCGATCGCAATCGGCCATTTCGGCGATGATGTCGTCCAGCTTGGGCATTTGGTCGCGGTACTCGGGATGATTGGTCTTGAGTATTCCGTTTTCCGATTTCCGTCAGAGAGCCCCTGGCGCCGACCCTAACCACGGAAGGACGGGTAGGCGAGCCGCATGGCCCGAAAACCGAAAATGGCACCAGCTCAGGCCCCTCTGGCGATCGGAGCGCGGACGAGGTTGCCCCATTCGGTCCAGGAGCCGTCGTAGTTCTTGACGTTGGGATAGCCGAGGAGGTAGGTGAGGACGAACCAGGTGAGGCTCGACCGCTCGCCGATCCGGCAGTAGGCGACGACCGAATCGCTGGGCTTCAACCCGCATTCCTGCTCGAAGATGGCGCGCAGTTCGTCGGGCGACTTGAACGTGCCATCCTCGTTGACCGCCCGGCTCCATGGGACATTCTTCGCGCCGGGGATATGACCGCCGCGGAGGGCGCCTTCCTGCGGGTAGTCCTCCATGTGGAGGGTCTCGCCGGTAAACTCCTTCGGGCTGCGGACGTCGAGCAGCGGCAGGCCGGCCTTCGCATGGGCCTCGACGGCGTCGCGGAAGATCCGGATTTGGTCCTCGTTGCCGCCCTGGACCTTGTATTTGGTCGGAGGGTAGCTGGGGATCTCGGTCGAGGTCGGCCGCTTCTGGTCCATCCAGAGCTTGCGGCTGCCGTTGAGGATCCGGCAGTCCTTGTGACCGAAGAGCTTGAACGCCCAGAAGGCGTAGCACGCCCACCAGTTCAGCTTGTCGCCGTAGAAGACGACCGTCGTTTCGTTGGCGATCCCCGACCGCGAACAGAGCGCCTCGAACTTCTCCGCGTCGATGTAATCGCGGCGCAACTGGTCCTGGAGGTCTCCCTGCCAGTCGATCCGGACGGCGCCCGGGACGTGTCCCAGGTCGTACAGCAGGATATCCTCGTCGCTCTCGACGATTCGGACCTTCGGGTCGTTCAGGTGGGCCTCGACCCAGTCGGCCGAGACGAGCACTTCGGGGTGAGCATATTGGGTTTCAGCCATTTTTTTTCCTCTCGCATCGGTGGTCATTGGTTTTTGGCGCTCATGTGATCGTCATTGACCCGATGAACGGCCGCCCCGATCCTGACCGAGGACCGGGGTTCGGGAAAAGATCAGGTGAGCTTGCGGGCGACGGCCTCACGAAGGGTTTCGCGGACGGGATCGAGAGTGATCCGGTCGTAGACGTCGGCGAAGAAGCCCTCGACGATCAGGCGGACGGCGGTCTCTCGGGGGATGCCGCGGGCCGCGGCGTAAAAGATCATGTCGTCGTCGACGCGTCCGGCGGTGGCGCCGTGGGTGCATCGAACGTCGTTGGCCTCGATCTCCAGGCCGGGGATGGAGTCGGCGCGGGCGGATTCGGAGAGGACGAGGTTATCGTTCTTCTGGTAGGCGTCGGTGCGCTGGGCGTCCTTCTCGACGCGGATCATTCCTTTCCAGACGACGCGCGACCGACCCTGCAAACCGCCCTTGTAAAGGAGGTCGCTGGTGGTATGCGGCGCGGCGTGGTCCTGGCGGGTGAAGTAGGCGAGGTGCTGTTTCCCGCTGGTGAACATCACGCCGTTGACCTGGGCGTCGGCGCCGGTCCCGGCCAGGACGACTTCCTGGTTGACCTTGGCGAGCCGAGAGCCAAGGCCGCCGACGGTCCACTGAATTGCGGCATCCCGGCCGACGATGGCTCGCTCTCGGCTGAAGTGCCAGGTGGATTCGTCCCAGTTCTGGATGTTCACCAGTCGGAGCTTCGCGCCCTGGCCGAGGAAGACCTCGAGTGCCCCGGCGTGGAGGGCGGGGCTGGCGTCGTCGGGGCGTCGCGAGGCGGTCTCGCGGACAAGGGTGGCCTCGGCGCCGTCTTCGAGGACGACCAGCGTGTGGTTCATATCCACGCCGTTGGGCCGGGTGAGTCCGACGAGGTTGAAGAGGGGCGCATCGAGTCGGACGCCCTTCGGGACGTAGAGCAGGGTTCCGCCGGCCCAGAACGCGGCGTGGAGGGCGGCGAAGATATCGTCGCCGGCGGTGACGGCCTGGGTGAGCAGGTATCGGTCGAGGATTTCGGGATGATCCTTGGCGGCGCGGGCGAGGTCGACGAGGACAACGCCTCCGAGTTTCGAGGTGTCGGCCTCGCGGGCGGGGGTGCCGTCGACGTGGAGGAGGCCGGTGGCGTAATGCGAGCTGAGGGCGTTCCAGAGGTCATCGAAGGCGGCGGCGGCCGTCGCGTCCGGTTGATCACCGGCGACCGGCGGGGCGAAGGCATCGAGCTTGAGCCCGCGGATATCGGTC
>DAIDJI010000390.1 GCA_027451455.1 Planctomycetales bacterium
CGGCCGACCGGTTCAAATGCCCGAATCCGTGGCTGGTCACGTAGACGGCCACACCTCCACCGCGACCGCCCCGGCTTATCCTCGACGCACCCTCCGAAAGACTAGCTCTCTCACAAAGACCCGCCGGTGTCATCGGGTTTTTTGGGAGGTCGAGATTCCTGCCGAGCCTCTGTACGCGGCTCGGCCGGAGGCTCGCCCATCCGGCTCGATCGGACGACACCAGCAAACTCGTGTCCGGCAAAACGGGGCTGGCTCCGTTTTGTCCGAAGCTCTACCCCGCCCGAAGTCGCGCCACACGAGGAAGGTTCTACACCGCGACGGCCCGCGTTTCCAGACCCCTCCCGCCTAACCGGCTACCGGCCGCAGATCATCGAATCTCCTGGAAGCAAAAGTGTGACGATCATGTAAAACGGTAAAGCCCCCGGATTTTGCCGTTTTTGCTGGCTCAGTGCCTGAAAATCAGGGGTATTCTCGAACAGCGTGAGGCTGGAAATCTGCAAGATTTCGCTGAGGCACCACTTTGACCCGAGTTTTTTCTTGACGATGGCGACAAGCCCATAAATGCTGAACGCGATCCACAACGGCTTCTTCAGTGCGAACCCGCTTGTCACTTATGAAACGTATCATATGTGGATTGTGTTCGATTCAATGGGAGAATACCGGAACCTGCCATCGACCGGCATAGCCTGAGAAAGCTTCATGAAACGCTGTCTGCCGATCCTCGCTCTTGCTTCCCTCTTATTCACGCCCGACGAGGGCTCCGGGGCTCAGCCGCTGCCGGTCGGGCGACACTCCACCATCCCGTTGATCGACCTGGCCGACTACGGACACGGGAACGAAGGCGAGCAGCCGTACATCGTCCGCGTGCGGTTCACGCGGACCGAAATCGACGGACTGCCGAAGGCACGATCAGGGCCCGCCCAGAAGACCGCCCGGGCTCCGATCCCCGTGGACATGACGATCGATGGGGTCGATGCCAATCGAACGGGCCGGGTCGGGACCATGCCGTACCCGGAGCGGCCCCGTCTGCTCGTGCTGACGGATATCAGCAGCCTGACCGCCGGGGTCGCCGAGCCGGACGACGGCCAGTCCTTGATCCGCCTGATGCTCTACGCCGACGAGTTCGACATCGAGGGACTGGTCGCCACATCGAACCTCGGCCATGGACAGAGGACACGCCCGGACCTGATCCGGCGAGTGGTGGACGCTTATGCAATGGTCCGGCCCAACCTCCTGCTTCATGACGACCGCTACCCCCCGGCTCCCAGACTCGCCGGAGTCGTGAAGGCGGGCCAGCCGATCGCCGGGCCGAAAGTGCCGGTGGAGCGGAGCGTCGGCGAGGGCAAGGACACCGAGGCATCCGAGTGGATCATTGCCGTCGTGGACCGCCCCGACCCTCGCCCGGTCTGGGTCGTGATCTGGGGCGGCTCGGCCGACCTGGCGCAGGCCCTCTGGAAGGTCCGGGCGACCCGGACGCCCGAGCGGCTCGCTCGTTTCATCAGGGCGCTGCGGGTCCACGCCATCGGCGATCAGGACGCGACCGGCCCCTGGATCAGGGAGCAGTTCCCCAACCTGCTCACGATCACCCATCGACGAGCCTTCCGGGGGATGTATCGGGGCGGCGAGACGAGGTTGGTCTCCCCCGAGTGGGTCGAGGCGAACACCCACGGCCACGGGCGGCTGGGCGACCTCTACCCGAGCTACAACGGTGGCGACAACTGGACGACGAAGCTGGGCCGGGTCCGGGGGATCAAGGAGGGCGACACACCCTCGTTCCTCTCGCTGGTCCCCAATGGGCTGAGCGACAGCGAGCGCCCCTGGCTGGGGAGTTGGGGTGGACGGTTCGAGGGCGAAGCGAGGCTCCTGACCGAGGTGGCCGATACGGACCTCGATACATCGGGCGACCCCGATCCCTGGATGTCCTCGGTCTATCGCTGGCGGCCGGCGTTCCAGGCCGACTTTGCCGCCCGGCTGGACTGGTGCGTCAGGCCCTTCGCCGGGGCAAATCACCCACCGGTCGTCCGCATCCGGGGCGAGGGAGTCCGAGTGGTGGAGCCCGGCGCTGCCGTGGTCCTCGATGCGACCGGATCGATCGACCCGGACGGCGACGGGCTGGCGTTCTCCTGGGGGCTGTATCCAGCGCTCCCCGGCGTAGCCACCGGAATCAACATCGAAGGCCGGGACACGAGCCAGGCACGGGTCGTCATCCCACAGGAGTGGGCGGGCAAGACCATCCCGATATTGCTGACCGTCACTGACCGAGGCCATCCGAAGCTGACCCGCTACGGGCGTGTCCTGATCACGGTCCGAAGGAAGGAGTCGGCCGAATCGACGCCGGCCGTGTGTCACCGACAACCCGTTTCCCTCTCCCTCAGCCAGGGCGAGCCCATCAGCAAATGACCTCCGTCAAACCTCGCTCAGGACCAAATTCCTTGAAGGGTCCCCATGATTGACGTTACCCCCGATCCGGCCCGTGACCGCTACCGGGCGGCTGCGAGCTTCTACCGCCAGGCCCCCTGGCGTTCCGTGGGCCTGGACGAGCCCATCGAGGTGAAGTCCGAACCGATCCAGGGCGGTCCCCGGTTAGCCGTTGTCCTGCTGGAGTGGAATCCGTCGGGACGGAGTGAGGTCCCTCCCAGATCAAGACACTCTCCTACGTTCTGGTTCGATTCCAGGCAAACCATTCGATCATGCCGCTCCGGACCCTGATCGGTTTCGCTCCGCAGCATCGCACCCCGAAACGTCGAGGCCTTCCCATGCCCTATCTCCTGACTTTCGCGACGGCGACGACCTTGTTGCTCGCCCCTGGTCCCTCGAAGGCCGATGACGATCCTCTGGCCGGTATCCACCGGGTCGTCTTTCTCGGCGATAGCATCACCTACTCCGGCCAGTTCATCGAATACATCGAAGCCTACCTGCGGACCAGCCAACCGGAAGTCCGGTGCGAGTTCCTCAACCTCGGCCTGCCCAGCGAGACGGTCTCGGGCCTCTCGGAGCCGGGCCACGCTGGGGGATCGTTCCCACGCCCCGACCTCCACGAGCGGCTGGGACGGGTGCTGGAGCGGACCCGGCCCGACCTGATCGTCGCCTGCTACGGGATGAACGACGGCATCTACCATCCGTTCAGCGAGGAGAGGTTCGAGAAGTACCAGGGCGGGATGCGGAAGCTCCGGGAGCAAGCAGCGGCGATCGGTGCCCGGGTGCTGCATGTCACGCCGCCGGTCTTCGACCCGATGCCGATCCGATCGAGGACGCTTCCGGCGGGCCTCGCCGAATACCGGCAGCCCTACGAGGGCTACGATGAGGTGTTGGCGCGTTACTCCGAGTGGCTACTGGCTCGTAAGGGCGAAGGCTGGGAGGTGGTGGATGTCCACGGCCCCATGAAGCGATACCTCGACGAGGCCCGACGACGAGATCCAGCCTACCGGCTCGCGAACGATGGGGTCCACGTCAACGCCACCGGGCACTGGATCATCGCCCGAGAGATCTTGCGGCACTGGGGCGTCCGGGACCGTGAGGTCGTCGAGGCGGTCAACGGCGAGAAGGTCCTTGCAGGCCAACCGCACGGGCTGGTCGTCCTCAAGCTGGTCCAGGAGAAGCAGCGACTCCTGAAGGATGCCTGGCTGACGGCCACGGGTCACAGGCGTCCGGGCATGAAAGCAGGTCGGCCGCTGGAGGAGGCCCAGCGGCAAGCTCAGCGTATCGATGCCGAGATCGGCACCCTGGTCGCCCGTAAGCCTTGATACCTCGACCGGACCCGATAGGACTCCTGGAATGGGCCTACCTCTCGACCTTCTCGATCGTGCGATAGGAGTCCGGGTGAGGACAGGCTGGCCACCGTCCTGGAGATCGCGGGGAAGTATGGGCTCGCACTCAACTCCATCCGACTCACCACGGCCGGCGGTGACGGAGGATCTCGATGGACGAGGGCGGCCCTGGCATCCGTCTTCCGACTGATCCTCCTGTCGCCATCCTTCGCGCTCGCCTGGTCGCATCAGGCCGACGCCAGCTTGCCGTCGGTCTCGCTGGCCGGCGTCCCCCACACCGTCCGCACGATCGGGCGGATCGGGCTGAACGACGTCGCACGCCAGCGTTCGAGGTCATCTTCTTCTTCCTGCGCCTGGGGGCTGCTGGCCTGCGCCGGTGCTATCCGTTGCGAGCCCGACTTTGCCTGCGAGACCTACAACCGAGAACACGACTGACTCCGCGAAGACGGGATCAGGGGCCGCGCTGTGGCCAACCCCGCCTACCTGGGAAGCGAGGCGTGCGTCGATCCCGAGGAGGCGTTCGTCGCCAGCCTTTCAGGCGGCCAGATGCTGACCTTGCCGGCCCTGGCTGCCAGGAATTGGTCCGTCGTAGACGGCCACAAGGCCCCGGTGGTATCGGGCTCATTCCGGCACGCTTGCGGCTCGGGGCCTCGCGGTGGCCGCCGCCAGGGCCATTACAGCTTCGAGAGTCTCACCGACACGGGCAAGCGACGCTCCGACATCGTCAATGGCATAATCCGTTGACCTGGCCCGAGTTCATGCGGGATCGCCCGCCGAAGAAGCGGGTCGCCCGACACTCCCGACCTCTCTAGGAATCCGTCCCGAGGAGGCATTACTCACGACGCCCACGAGGGGCAAGAAGACCGCATCGATTGCCGACCGAAGGACTCCCCAGATTTGCTCATTTCTTTTTTGACGGCGCCAGGTTAGAATCTAGACGGTAGGTCTGACGACCGAGTTGTACCGCCGGCTCTTTCCGGATCCGGTTCTGGCTCTGCTCCCTCGCCTTTCCCGCCTCCGTGGGCTTCAACAGAAGCCCCTTTTCTTCTAGACCCGGAAAACATCCTGCGGGTCGCCGGCCTGTCGAAGCGGAATCCGATCATGGGCAAGAAGCTATACGTGGGCAACCTGACCTACAACGTCAACGAGTCCGACCTGGAGGCCTTGTTCTCCCAGTTCGGCACAGTGCAGAGTGCGCAGATCATCGTTGACCGGGACACGAACCGTTCGAAGGGATTCGCCTTCGTTGAGATGGGCTCGGACTCCGAGGCCCAGGCGGCGATCGACGGGCTCAACGGCCGAGACCACGGCGGCCGCAACCTGACGGTCAACGAGGCCAAGCCACGAGAGGATCGTGGGGGTGGCGGCGGTCGCGGCGGTTACGGCGGCGGCGGCGGAACAGGTGGTTCGGGAGGGAGCGGCCAGGGCTTCACTACCGGTTCGGGGATGTTGGGGGATGCCGGCGGCAACGGCGGCAACGGCGGTCTCGCCCAGGGGGGCGGGATCTACCTGTCGAACGGCAGCGTGACCCTGAACAACGCGACCGTGGTTAACGACCAGGCGAGGGGCGGCGCGGGGGGCGCTGGCGGCGCGGGCGCGGGCGGCGCGCCATGCGGCGCTCGGCGCGGCCTGCGGCGGCGCCGGCGGACTGTTCGGCGTCGGCGGCGGGGTCATTGCGATCCCGATCCTCGGGATGCTGTTCGGGCTCGACCAGCAGACGGCGCAGGGCACGGTGCTGATTATGGTGGTGCCGAACGTCATGCTGGCCTTCTGGCGTTATCACCGGCGGATCGGGCTCGATCTGCGGATGGCGGCGATACTCGCGGT
>DAIDJI010000391.1 GCA_027451455.1 Planctomycetales bacterium
TGTTGCTTTTTCACAACAGGCTTCCCATCGGGCCTGGCAACTGATTATAGATATCACTGCTCGCTGGATGAGCCGAATAAAGGGATGATTCGAGCGAAGTCAAAAAAGTTGCAGAGCCCTGGATGGTGACAGGACCATGCAGGGGTTATCTCTCGGCATCCGATTTTCTTGCCAGGCAAAAAAATCGCCATTTGTTATTGGGTCGCGTGAGCGCTGACAAGTGGCACGTCCCTCGAGTGTATCCACCTGAAGGGTCGGTCGCTCGAGAAATTCCTTGCCTACCCTTCCCCCATTCGTGTTCGACGCAATCTGAACATCACAACTCGACCTTATGGAGCGAATGATGCATCGAAGACTTTTCCTGGCGCTGGCGGCCAGCGCGATCTTCGCCTGCCCGACCAGCAATTTGTTCGCTGGTTCGGCCTCCCCGGTTGGCACGCAGGGTTTCGCCGACCTCGGTTCGCCTCAGGCTGGAGGTTCGACGACAGGCAACATCAACACGGCCACGACTTTCAAGATCGGAGACATGTTCACTACTAGCTCGAACACCGGTATTTTCTCCGGGTTGGGCAGCCAGAATATTGGCGCGGTGAGTTTCGACACAACCTCGGCCAACAGCCTGTCGTTCACGAACACCGCCTTCGGAACGTTCACCAGCACAAGCATCGACGAGTACACGAACAAGCCCGGTACGGTGGCCTTTTACGTGCTCGGAACGTGGACTCCCGGCACCTACAACAACAACAACACGACGTACACCGGCGGTCCCTATGACGCCAGCTTCACCATCAGCTTCACCCAGACTCCTGCCGGGGCGGGTAACGCCATTTCTGACTCCGCCACCTTCTCGATTCCCCCGAGCGGGAATCCGTCGGTGCCCGAGCCGGCCAGCATCGTGATGGGCCTGACGGGCCTCGTCATCGGCGGCCTGGCCTATCGTCGTCACCGCCGTCAGGCGTCGATCGCCTGACCGATCGTTTCACCTGCGCTTCGATCATCCCCACGGCCCGGGCCGCTCCGGGTCGTGTTTTTTTTCGAACAACGGCTCGTCGAGGCGGCTTGCTCTGGACTCGCTCCGGCTTCGGTTCCCGGGGCCGGTCCATGACCGGGCGAGCCTTCACCGCCGTCCCGAGGGCGGAAAGGGCTGTCAGCCGGTCGAGTCGTCGGTAAGCTGGTAGGTCGAATCTCGAATAAGGACCGCAGAAGAGCCCCCCAGCCCAGGCCCGCAGAACGACGAGGCGACCATGGACAGCGATCCCGCTCCTTTCGACCTGCGCCAGGTGCGCAACATTGGCATCATCGCCCACATTGATGCCGGCAAGACGACCACCACCGAGCGGGTCCTGTACTACACCGGTGAGATCCACCGGATGGGGGACGTCGACAAGGGGAACACGACCACCGACTACCTCGACGAGGAACGCGAGCGCGGGATCACGATCGTCGCCGCGGCGATCACCTGCCACTGGAAGGACGCCGAAGGGAAGCCGATCACCATCAACCTGATCGACACGCCCGGCCACGTCGACTTCACGGCGGAGGTCGAGCGGTCGCTCCGCGTGCTCGACGGCGCCGTCGTCGTTTTCTCGGCCGTTGAAGGTGTCGAGGCGCAGAGTGAGACCGTCTGGCGGCAGGCGGCCCGGTATCGCGTCCCCCGGATCTGCTTCATCAACAAGATGGACCGGATCGGCGCCGAGTTCGATCGTGTCTACCAGGAGATCGAGGAGCGGCTGCTCGAAGCCCATCCGATCCCGGTGCAGATCCCGATCGGCGCCGGGCCCGAGGGGACCATGGGCGAGTTCCAGGGCCTGATCGACCTCATCACGATGCGCGCCCTCTTCTACAAGACGGAAGACCTCGGCTCGACGATCACCGAGGCCGAGATCCCCGATTCCGTCCGCGCAGAGGCCGATCTCTGGCGCGAGAAGATGCTCAATGCCCTTTCTGACAAGGACGAGACGTTCACCGAGGCGTACATGGCCCACCTCGAAGGCGCCGAGCTACCGACCGACCAGATCGTGGCGGCGCTTCGACGCGCCACGCTGACCGGCCAGGCGCACCCGGTGCTTTGCGGGTCGAGCCTGAAGTACGTCGGTGTACAGCGGCTGCTCGACGCGGTCTCGGCGTATCTGCCGAGCCCGCTTGAGAAGCCGGCGGTGATCGGCCATCACCCCAAGAAGGGGAACGAGATCGCCCGGAAGGCCGATCCGGACGAGCCGTTCTGCGGCCTGGTCTTCAAGATTACCAACGACGCTCACGGCGACCTTTCGTTCGTCCGGATCTACTCGGGGCGGCTGAAGTCGGGATCTCGGGTTCTGAATCCGGGCAAGGACAAGAAGGAGAATTGCTCGAGGCTCTACCACATCCGGGCCGACGATCGCGAGCAGATCCAGGAGGCGCCTGCTGGCGACATCGTCGGGATTGTCGGGCTGAAGGACTCGGTCACCGGTGACACGCTCTGCGACGCCCAGAACCCGATCCTGCTCGAACGGATTGAGTTCCCCGAGACGGTCATCAGCATGTCGATCGAGCCGGTGAGCTCGGCCGACAAGGGGAAGCTCGCCGAGACGCTGAACTCGCTGGCGCGCGAGGATCCGACGTTCACCTACCGGTTCAATGAGGAAACCGGCCAGACGCTCATCTCGGGGATGGGCGAGCTGCACATGGAGATTCTCAAGAACCGGATGATCCGAGACTACAAGCTGAAGGTGCATGTTGGCCGGCCGAGGGTCAGTTATCGCGAGACGATCAAGAAGGCGGTCAAGCGCATCGAGGGGACCTGCATCCGCCAGACGGGAGGCTCGGGCCTGTATGCGAGGGTGACGATCGACCTGGAACCCGAGACCCAGCCGAAGGGGGCGCCGGTGCTCCGGTTCGTCAACAAGCTCAAGGGGGGCGTGATCCCCTCAGAGTTCCTCGGCGGGATCGAGGCCGGCCTCCGCGAGGAGGCCAAGTCGGGCGGTCGGACGGGCTACCCGCTGGTCGACCTGAAGGTCACGCTCGTCGACGGCGATACGCACGAGGTTGACTCGAACGAGATGGCGTTCCGGTTCGCGGCATCGGACGCGCTCCGGAAGGCCGTTCACGAGGCGGGCGCCGTCCTGCTGGAGCCGATCATGAAGGTCGAGGTCGTCACGCCCGAGGACTACCTGGGGAGCATCACGGCCGACCTCTCCAGCCGACGAGCCCTGATCGACCGGACCAGTACCCGAGGCCGGTTGATGGTGATCGAGGCTCGGGCGCCACTGGAGCAGATGTTCGGCTACTCGTCGGCGGTCCGGAGCCTCAGCCAGGGCCGTGCGAGCTACACGATGGAACCGCTCGAATACGCCGCTGCGCCGGATAGCCTGCTCGAAGCCATCGCCGGGATGTGAATGGGGATTGGGATAGGGAGCCACCACGGGAATTACGAAAAAATCACGAAAAAGAGAAAGATATTCTGGGCTGAGATAACATCCCCGCCCTCGTTCCCTGTTCTTTCCGGTCCTTCGTGATTGCTCCCTTTCCCTGTTCAGGATTGGTTTTTGTGGTGGCGCCAGGCCCAGCGGAAGAGGTTGCGGGCGTCGGGGTATCGGCTGTCGGGGGAGCTGGAGCCGCCGAGGACCACCACGATCAGTCGGTCATCTCCCCGATGTCCGCTCGCAACCAGGCAGGTCCCGGCCGCAGAGGTTGTCCCCGTCTTCACGCCATCGAAGCCCTCGATGTCGAGCAGGTGGTTCGTGTTCTTCCAGGTGATCGGGCGCGAATGGCCCCTGGTATCGACCGCCTCGCCGATGTGCTCGCGGGTGGAAACGATTCGTGCGAAGTTCGGGTCGCGCAGGGCGACGCTCGCCAGTTTTGCGAGGTCTCGGGCGCTTGATCGATGCGTGGGGGCGGGGAGTCCGTTGGGGTTTTCGAAGTGGGTCTCGCGGAGGCCCAGCTCGGCGGCGACCCGGTTCATCTCGGCGAGGAATCGGCGCAGCGGATCCTTCTCGTCAGGAGCGTCGGCGGGCGGGTCGAGCCGGCCGCCGAAATGCTCGGCGAAGGCGACCGCGGCGTCATTTCCCGAGGGGAGCAGCAGGCCGTAGAGAAGCTCGCGGACCGGAAGTCGCTCGCCTTCCTTCACCCTGGCGCTGGAGCCCGCTGTCTCGCCGGCCCGCTTCGAGAACGTCACCATCTCGTCGGCAACCCTCGGATTCCTGGCGATCTGACGGACCACGATCAGCCCGGTCATGATCTTGGTCGTACTGGCCGGCTCGAGCGCCTCGGCCTCGCGATGACCCCAGAGGAGGGCGCCGGTTTTGCCATCGGCGATGGCCCAGGCCTTGACCGTCGTGAACGGCGGCCCATCGAGCGGGTCGGGCGGCTCCTTCGACTGAGCTCGGCAGATGGGCAGGGAAAGGACAAAGTACGCGAACGCGAGTGCGAACAGCGGCAGCGAAGCGGCTCGGGGAAGTATTCGCCTCATGGAACGATCCCGGGGTGTTCTGGAAACCGGCCGGTCAATGTCAATGTCCATGTCAATGAAGGCCGGGGAGATCGGGCGCGGCGAGCGAAAGCAGGAAGGATTGTAACAGGGACTGCTCGCGGGACGAGAGCTGGCGATATCGGGCGGCCGATGTCTCCGCCTCGCCGCCGTGCATCCGGATGGCCTCGTCGAGATTGCCAGCGCGGCCGTCATGAAGATACGGCGCCGAGTCGCGGAGGCCCCAAAGTGGGGGCGTCCGCCATTCGTCGGTTGAGGCAGGGTGGATCGATCGGCCTGGGCCTGCGGCCGGGATCACCCTTGCCGCCGGTTTTTCGCCGGCCAGCAGGGCCCCGTAGATGGAGGTGTCGGCGAGGTCGGGGGCCATTGCGTGCAGGAGGAGGTCGGAGTAAAGCCCCTCGACGCCGCCGAGGCGCTCGAGGTGGCACTCGGCGCAGCCGGTCGATCGGAAGAGCATTCGACCGGCCTTGCGAACGGATTCCTCGCGGGCGCGGCCGGGCGGGTTGGCCTCGGGCCTCGGTAGAGCGCGGACGAACGCGACGAGGTCATCGCACTCGGAGAGGGACATGTCGAGCCCGGGCGCCTTAAGCGGAGGGACGCGAGGATCGGCCGCCTGAGACTTCCCGGGGACTTCCAGACCCATCTCCACGGCCGCTGCCGATACGACGAAGTCGTGCAGGGTCGCCGTTTGAGCTTTCCAGCCGAACCGGCCAATCCGGCCGTCGGACATTCGGCTCACCCGGCCATTGACCTTCGACCAGCCCGGGTGCCGACGTCGGGCGGCGGCCTCGATCGCCGGGTCGGGGATGGCGTCGATCAGGCCAAGGCCGAAAAGCGGAGTCGGGTTCCGCTGGGAAACACGGACGCTGAGATTCCCGTGCGGGCCAAGGACCCAGTCGCGCCAGACCCGGTAATCAGGGTCGTTACCGTATCGGTGCAGGACAACACTGGGAGCCTCGCGGAACCCCGGATGAATCCGGACCAGCTCTCCGACGTTCGGCGCGGCAGACCGGGGTCGTCGGCCACCGCTCACGGTGTTGGCGCCGGTTGGATCGCCGAATCGGTACTCGAAGCCGTCGGGACCGTAGTTGAAGGAGAAGGCATAGGAAAACGCGGAGGCGCC
>DAIDJI010000392.1:0-3123 GCA_027451455.1 Planctomycetales bacterium
CTTGCGGGCGGCGTCGAGGTAGGTGTCGACGGCCGAAGCTAACGCCTCGACACCCCTCCCGTCACGGTCCTCGATCATCAACTCGAGGCCGCCGGTCTGGCTCAGCCCTCGGATCGAAGGGGGCAGCAGGACCGCCACTCTCGCCTCGTGAATTCCCTCAATCATCTTGCGCTGGAGCTGACGCGCCAGCGCCTCGGCACGCCGCTCGGGGGTCGAACGTTCGGCCCAGTCATCGAGGATCACGAAAATGGTCGCGGTGTTGGATTGGTTGAGCGAGTTGATGAGGTCGAAGCCGTCGAGGGTCAGGACATCGCGGGCGCCGGGGAGCTTCTGGGCGATGGCGCCAGCGGCCTGTGCGACTCGCGAGGTCGCCTCACGGCTGGTCCCTTCGGGGGCCTGGATCGCGACTACGAGGTAGCCCTGGTCCTCCGTCGGCACGAATGCCTTGGGACGCTCATAGACCATCCAGCCAGTGAGTGCCAGCAGGCCGAGCGAGGGAATCACGACGGCCCACCAGTGCCGGGCGGCCATCTCCAGGAAGCCATCGTACGAGTCTTCCAGCCACTTCATCCCGCGGTTGAACCAGCGGAAGAGGATGAACCGCGGCGGGCCGTGCTTGCCTCGGAGAAAGACCCGAGAGATCGCTGGCGTGAATGTGAGTGAGTTAAATGCCGAGAACAAAAAGGAGAAGACGATCGTCATCGCAAACTGGTTGTAAAGCCGGCCGGTGAGCCCCGGAATGAACGCCACCGGAACGAAAACCGCAGCCAGCACCAGAGCGATCGTGACGATCGGTGCCGTGATTTCGGACATCGCCTCGCGTGCCGCGACGATCGGGAGCAATCCCCGCCCGAGGTACTTCTCGATGTCCTCGACCACGATGATCGCGTCGTCCACAACCAGGCCGATGGCGAGGATCAGACCGCAGAGCGTCAAGGTGTTGAGCGAGAAGCCGAACGCCGCCATCATCGCGAACGTCGCCACAAGCGAGACCGGAATGGCGAGCATCGGGATGATCGTCGCCCGGACCCCTTGCAGGAAGATGAAGACGACGATCAGAACCAGGAGGAACGCTTCGAGGAGCGTATGCTCGACTTCCTGAATGTTCTCGCGGACATAGAGCGTGGTGTCGTAGGCGATCCGGTATTCGAGTCCGGGCGGGAAACCGCGTTTCAGTCGCTCCATCTCGCCACGAACCCTCGCCACGATATCGAGCGCGTTGGCATTTGAGAGCTGGTAGATCGGAATCGTCCCGGCGGGCTTGCCGTTGAGCCAGCCAGCAGTGTCGTAGGTCTCGGAATCAAGCTTGACGCCGGCGACATCGCGGACCCGGACGATCGATCCGTCATCCCGGCGCCGGACGATAATCTCCTCGAACTCGGTTGGCTTCGTGAGCCGCCCCTTGACCTCGATCGGGTATTCCCGGACCTGCCCGGCCGGGATGGGCATCGAGCCGATCTTCCCCGCCGCGGCTTGCCGGTTCTCGTCGCGGACCGCCTGGATAACCTCGGCTGGCGATATCTTCTCGCTTGCCATCCGATCGCGGTCGAGCCAGATCCGCATCGCGTACTTGCGGCCGAACGGGTTCACGTCGCTGACGCCCGGAATGCGCTTGAGGACGTCCACCACGTTGATCTGGCCGTAGTTGTCGAGGAAGGTGGAGTCGTACCGGCCGTCGGGCGAGATCAGGTTGACGACGCAGACCATGTCCGTCGACGTCTTCTTGATCGTCACACCGAACTGCTTGACCTCGTCGGGGAGTTGGGCCTGCGCCGTCTGGACGGCGTTCTGGATGTCGACCGCGGCGATGTCCTGCGAGTACCCGACATCGAAGGTAGCGACCACGCTCGACCGGCCGTTGCTCGTACTGTCGGAGTTGAAATAGATCTGCCCCTTGGTGCCGTTGATTTGCTGCTCAATCGGGGTCGTGACGGTCTTCGCGACGGTTTCGGCGCCGGCGCCGGTGTAGGTCGTGGTGATTTGCACCTGTGGAGGCGCGATCGGCGGATAGAGCGCGATCGGCAGTAGGAAGGCGCAGATCCCGCCGACCATGAGCATCAGCAGGGCGAGGACGGTCGCGAAGATCGGCCGACCGATGAAGAAGTTGACCACGGTGGGGCGACTCCGAATAGCATCAAGGCACGTTGATAGGTCGAGGTGCGGGGTAGGGGGGCCGGTCAGGGGTGCCTGTCGGCGACGTCCTCGCCGTACGGAACGACCTTCACGGTGTCTCCCGGGCGGATCGTCGCTAGCCGCCCGACGATCACGCGTGTCCTGGGCTCGATCCCGGACTGGATTGTGGCGATTCCGTCCTCAATGACCCCAATCTTGATCGGGACAACGTCCACGCGGTCCGCCTTGTCGACGGTGTAGACTGTCGGACCGGCCTGCGTCTCGACGATCGCCGCTTCGGGGACAACAATGGCATCCTTCAACTGGTCGACGACGATATCAGCCTTGACGTACTCGCCGGGGAGGAGCGATCCATCGGGGTTGGCCACCGTCGCCTTGACCAGGAATGTCGAGGTCCCTGGGTCAATGGAGTTATCGATGAAGTTGGCGACGCCGGAGTGTTTTTCGATCGGCTCGCCCTCCATGCCTTCCTTCGAGATCGAGAGCGGGAGCCCATCCTTGACGAGCCGAGTGGCCCGGGTGAGGTAGCGCGAGGGCACCTCGACGTCGACGCCCATCGGGTCGAGCTGCTGGACGCTCGCCAGCTCGGTGGTCTCGCCACCGCCGGAGGCCGGGCCGACCAGGTTGCCGAGCTTCACCTTGGCCTCGCCAATCCGGCCGTCGATCGGCGAGAACATCCGGCAATAGCTGAGATCGATCCGGGCCTGGCGGACGCTCGCCTCGGCCGACTCGAGAGACGCCTTCGCCGAGCTGATGTCGACGTCATAATCGGCCGTCTCCTGCTCGAGTTTCGCCTCATCCGACTCGACCAGCGCCGCGGCCTTGTCGAGGTCGGCCCTGGCCTTATCGAACTCAGCCTGGGAGGTCGCCTTGCGTTCGAAGAGGGTGCGGGTGCGGGCCTCCTCGATTCTGGCGAGCTTGAGTGAGGCACGGTCGAGGTCGAGCTGGGCCTGGGCTACTCGGGGTACTTTCGAGACCTTCGCCCTTTCG
>DAIDJI010000392.1:3133-5588 GCA_027451455.1 Planctomycetales bacterium
CTTTCGAGCGAGGCGGCGGCCTCGTCCCGCTTGCCGATCGCGACATCGAGCGAGGCCTTGTACTGATCCTCCTCGATCACGAAGAGCAGGTCGCCCTTCTTGACCACAGCCCCCTCGCGGAAGTGCTGCTCCTGAAGAACGCCTCGGACTCTGGCCCGAATCGTCACCGACTGGACAGCCCGGGTCGTCCCGATCGGGTTGACCCGGACAGCGACCGTCTGCCGCTTCGCCTCGGCGACCGTAACGACGGGAATCGCCGGCGAGGGCGCCGCCTCCCGGGGCCGGGCCGAGCATCCGGCCCCGAGCGCCGGGAGGGCCAGGACGAAGAGCGCCCTGGCGAGGTCTGGCCATCGGTCGGGGACGATCATGAATCTCCCTCACACGTTCGAAGAACCGGCGGTTTCGATCCGACGCTCTCATTTCAAGACGGCGTCAGTCTACCGGATTCGTTCGTCCGTCGTCCATCGAGGGCGCTCATCGTTTCGCCCCTTTAAGACATATTTAGATTACATATTTCTATCAGGTCCTTTCACCGTGCGACCGTTCTGCTTCCCCGGATGATGGCCAGCGCCGTTTCGGCGTTCCGCATCTCGCGCACCTCCTGGGCCAATCATCCTCGCGGTTGTCGGACTCTCTGAACCTGGGCCGGCTGCTTCCTCCCGTTCGGTCCTTCGACCTCAGATCCCGGACACATTGACCGACTGAGTCCCCGCGTCAAGCTCATGGCTGCATGACAGTCCATCGACACGACGTCCGATAATGGGTCTTATGTTCGGCTGGGCGGAAGCGGCCTCGGAAGGAGATTCCAAGACGCAAGGTCCGGTTGCGAGCAATTACAATACCGGCTGATCTCGCGTTCATCCCGGTGAGGTACTCAGCGAAGATGAGATGTCCAGCCGATCGGAATCGTTGCGGAGAGGAGGGCCCATGTTCCGCCAGAAGCTCGCCATCGAAACCCGGGGGCGGGGGACGATCGAGATTACCAGGCAGGTTCAGCAAGTCGTCGAGCGCTCGGGCGTCGTCGAGGGCGTCTGCCACGTCTTCATTCACCACACGAGCGCCTCGCTAATTGTCTGTGAGAATGCCGACCCGACCGTCCGACGCGACCTCGAATCGTACGCCGCCCGGCTCGCCCCCGACGGCGATCCCTCGTACGTCCACGACAGCGAGGGCCCCGACGATATGTCGGCGCACCTGCGATCGATCCTCACCCTGGCCTCGCTGACGATCCCCGTTGAGGGTGGGCAATGCGACCTCGGCACCTGGCAGGGGGTTTTTCTCTGGGAGCATCGGACCAGCCCCCATCGGAGGAGGATCACGGTGACGGTCGTCGGCGATGGCGACAGCGAATGAAAGCGTGTACGAGGTTCGAAAAGCGAGCCACCCCGCCGGCGGGCCGGGCCGCCGACGGGGTGGGACGTGATTCTACGCTCGGCCGCGAGGCCGTTCGGATCAGATCGATGACTTCTTGGCAGTCGAGACCGTCCAGTCGAAGTTGAGAGCCGAGGCGACCGGCGCCGTCTGGACGGTCGGCGGCGCGGCGACCTGGAAGCTCATCATCGGCCTCGCGACCTGAGGCGTGGCCATCGGCGTGTTCGCCTGGGCCGAGCTGATTGCCGATGAGAGCGATCCCCCCTGCCAGCCAGTGGAGAGGTTGATGTCCCGCTCGACGTTCGCATTGCCCACGGTCAAGGACTGCGAGCTAATGACCTGGCCGTTCTGGCTGGCGATGAGTTGATAGTTCCCAGGGTTCAGACCGAGCTCGTAGCCGCCCGAAGCCCAGGTCTGGGTCGCGTTGACCTGTCCGGTGGAGAGGTTCACCGCCGTGATGTCGATCCCGCCAACGCCGTTGCCGAGCTGGAAGCTGCCGGAGCCATTCGGGTCGGTGAAGGCCGATCCCACCACCTGCGCCTGTTCGCTGGGCCCCTTAGTACCGAAGTCCTGGGTAACAACCAGAGGCCCGGTGTTACCGTTGCCGCCGTTGACCAGGCCGATGCCGACATCACGATAGGCGTTCTGCTGTGAGACACCCGGCTCCATGATGTTGGTCCGGTGGCCGAGGTCGGAAACACCCCAGTCGAGGAGGAAGGCTTCCATCGCCTGGTCGACCGAGCTGGCGTAGGCGTAGACGTTCTCGCCCGAACTGACGGCGTTCGAGTAGCCCGTTGAGGCGATCCGCTGCGGGGGAGTCGAGCCGTTCGAGCCGTTGTGGGACTGGAATCCGCCCGAGGCCATGTCCTGGCTGTGACCCTGTGCCGCCTGGGCGAGCTGCGGATTCCAGGCCAGGGGCGGCTGCGACGACATCGACCCAATCTGCTGGAGGGCCTGCTGGAGGTTCACCCCGTAGTAGTTCAGCGTGGCGCTGACGCTCGGCGTGACGTTTGCTTCAAGGTACTGCACAGCGGCCTTCGGATCGGTCCGGACCATGTTCATCATCTGGAGCATGTACTGAGCC